>JAJFLO010000054.1 GCA_021772675.1 Verrucomicrobiota bacterium
TTACTTTGAATGACAACCATTCGCCATGATTTTTGCGTCCAAAACATTCAAAATTAGGGCGTTCAATTTGTCATGAGGAGTAAGTTCAGGAAAAAGTAACATAAAGCTCCAGCTTTGTGCCGAAATGTAACCAAACGGTCACTGGGGACAGCGACCCTCCAGATGCGTTGTTCGCGATAAACGCTTTTTGGAGGGGCACCGTCCTCGGTGACCAAGTGAGTTAGATAATCGCTGCTCTGAAACTTGATAGATTCTCAGCAAATGTCTTTGTTAAGTCGGACTACAGGCAAGGTATCTTAATTTGAATGACCACCATTTGCCATGATTTTTGCGTCCAGCATCATTATGAAAATCAGGGCGTTCAATTTGTCATGAGGAATGAGTTCAGATTAAAACATCCGGCATTAATCTTTAATACAAGACTTCGATCATGCCAACTTCTTTTTATTCCAATCAGTCACGGTTCTAATAAATTCGATAGCCTTCCTCACTCATCATTAAAATTCAATTGCAGCTCGTTTGTAGTTCCGTCTTCAGGCGGAAGTCTCAACGACGCTTTAGCGAGTATTTACAAACAACGGATCGCTGAAGCTCTCCTAAAACTTCCGTCTGAAGACGGGACTACAAACGAGCTGCAATCCGCGTACAAGATTTTTTGTTAAAGTAGAGGTAACCGTGAACGGATACCAAATCTTTTCTTTTCGTACTACTATCCGTAAGAATCTTGTTTTTTTAACAAGTTTTCATGATTCGTCATTCATAAGATGTTATTCATAAAGAAGATAGAATATCGAACAAGGAATTATGAATATTGAAGGATAATGAGAGGCGCTTTTTGCGCCCCCCTACAACAACGGCTCAACGCAGTTAGAAAACTTTATCATTCGACATTTCTTGTTCGACATTCGTTATTTATTTCAGGCAACAATTTTACAGAAACCTGTCGAAAACCTGATGGCTGTCGGTATATATCTTCTATAAATCCTGTTCATATGTATAATCCTAAGGGCTCACAAATAAATAACTTGGATAATTTCGCGCTCAGATTTATGTCAGGTTTGGGCAATCTGAATGGCGAAAAGCAGCAGGAATAGTGTAATATTTCAATGTTTTTCGTCATTTGGATCGGCGGACAATAGATGACGTGAAGATAAGATGCGAAAAATCCAAGTTATTTATTTGTGAGTCCTAATCATAATTCCTGATCATAATTCCTAATCATAATCAATTTTTTTCATTTTATTCCTTACTTAAAGAGATTATGATTAAGATTATGAATTAAGATTATGAATTATGATTATGATTAAGATTAAGAATGAGAAGAATGGAATTAAATGAGCTTATACCTATACTTCAGCACGTCACTCGAAAATCTGGCGAATAAACTCGCGGAAGATATTGATTCATCTTCGAATAAAGATCCGTTTACACAACAGACAGTGATCGTCCCAAACCAGAGCATTAAACAATGGCTGCAACTGCAGATTGCCAAAAAAAATAGTGTTACCGCGAATATAGAATTCCCGGTCTTCGAGGTTGGATTATGGAACATGGTTCAACACATTGACCAAAGCACCAATCCAATAAACGGCCCTAATCTCAAACTTCTCGACGAAAAACTATTAGCGCTGTTCGTTATGTTTTGGCTACAGGACACGACCGGAACCGGTAAAAAAAATACCACCTTATTCGATTCATACATTCGTGATGAGCAGGGTATAAATAGTAGAAAGATTTGGCAATTATCGACCCGTTTGGCAACACTTCTCGGACACTATGAGTATCATCGTACACACTGGTTAGAAAATTGGCGCGAGAATCACAAATTCAGCGAAGCAATTTCAACCAAGTCCATGTCAGAACTTGAAGATGCTGAACGGTCGTTATTTTATGATATTTTCGGTCCCGATGGCATACGGACTCAAATAAAAAACAAAACACAAACGGATTATAATTTGATTTCCGAGTATGCGGCTCGCATTCTCAATTCGAAATCAAAACCTGCATCTAAGTCAACGAACCCGCAAGCACCCATCCATATTTTTGGCATGACCCGCTTAACTCCCCGTGACCTTAATTGTCTCTTTAGTCTTGGCGCTTATCTAGATATCCATATGTACCAATTTTCAGTATGCTGCGAATTCTGGGAAGACATCCCTACCCGCTCGCAGCAGCGACAGCTAAGGGCTTTAGAATTTAAGCGAATTCGAAAATTAAGACAAGCAGTGACGATGAATGACCAACGTCCCAATCTCAGTATGGATTTACTCGAAAATCCGTTGCTACAGGCCTGGGGACATGCAGGTAGGGAAACGATGGTATTGTTGAGTGAATATGAGGAACGATATCAGAACCAGGTACATTGTGAAGGCGAATGGCTGGGAGAAACGGTTACGGACGATAAAAAATCTGTTCTGCAGCAGCTTCAATATAATATCATGCATCGATTGAGCGGAGAAAAATGTATGATACCGGATAAAAGTCTGCAGATTGTTGCGTGCCCGTCCAGTTACCGTGAAGTGGAGATGGTCTATAACACGATCATTCACACAATGGAAACAGACCCTGATCTAAAACTGACGGAAATCGCGATCATGGTCACTGATATCAATAATTATAAGTCAGCGCTTGAGTATGTGTTTTCCGGCAAGGGGCACATACCGTATAATCTTATTGATGGTAATGCTACAGTTGAAAGTATCTACGGGCAGGCATTAATTTCGATGTTAAATCTTGCTGCGGGAAATTTTACTCGCAAAGATGTATTCGATGTAATTTTCAACCCCTGTTTTCTTGCTGGAGTAGGTGTTTCGCGGACTGAAGCAATGCAGTGGCTGGAATGGGCGGACACGCTTGGTATTTTTCGCGAATTTGAAAATCGGGACGAAAAAGCCAGTATTCCTTTTTCCTGGCAACACGGCCTGACACGGTTACGCCTGGGAAGAATAATGACGACCGCGAGTGATCACGACACTGAAAACTTACTAGTTTTTCAAAACCTTGCACCCTACGAGGACATGGAAAGTGGCGATCAGGAGGTTATTGGCAGATTTTCCCTAATTATCGAATCATTATACAATCGTCTCATCTCACTGAAATCGGCCAATCAAAGTATGAGCCGTTGGCAGCAATGTATTCACGATATTAGTGATCAGTTTCTAAACATCCCGTCCGACAGGCCCGGTGAATTGATTGTTCGCAAAAATCTATTTGATTTTTTCCAGAAAATCATTTTTTTTGATCAATTGAATATCGCTGCGAACACAATCCCCTTGCAGCTGTTAGTTGAGATGATTAAATCTGAGCTCATTAATATACCAAGTCGAAAAGGGACATTTCTTGCACGAGGCGTCACGATATTATCACTCAGACCCATGCGCCCGATTCCGTTTAAACTTGTGTATATACTGGGCATGAAAGAAGGAGATTTTCCAGGAAAGAGTGATGATTCGATGCTGGATCTGCGCCGGTCATTTCATCCAAAACCCGGTGATGTCAACTTGGCGGATGCCAACCGATACACATTTCTTGAAACCCTGATGGCGGTACAGGAAAAACTCTATATTAGCTATGTATCTTCAGATCTAAAAAAGGAAGAAGATTTTTATCCATGCAGTGTATTAAAGCAGTTGATTCATTATCTCAATAATCATATTCTAACACAGGAACAACCGGTTGTTGCGTTACCTCTTAAAGGAAGTAGCATTTACTATCTTGATGCATCCCTGGCAGAAAAAGATTATACTGATGTTTTCGTGAATTTTTCGCGATCGGACAAACTGCAAGCGCTTGCCGATATAGCGGACAGACTTGGCTCCCCAACCGATACGGAAATTCAATTGTCAAAAAATTTTGATGTGATCGGTTATAAAGACAAAGCTGCTGACCATATTAAAAGCGCCCTGCCCCCGTTTACGTTCGATCCGATTAATTCGCAAGAGACTCCAAATTCCCTCGCGATATCATTACGCGAACTTGCGCGATTTCTGGAAAATCCGGTCGAGGCCGGACTGCGCTTTCACTTACGGCTAGTTGATGATCAGGATGACACCAGAGAGCTTGAAGAAAATGAACCGTTTTTCTCGATCTTTCCTCACGATTGGCAATTCGAAATTGAGGTTTTAGAGACATTTATTAGTCGATACACAAAACGCAACATTACCCCCGATACACATTTAATGTATCTGGATAAACTGCACAATTACTGGCAGCAGTGCTCACTCATGCCGGCAAATAGCTTTGGTGATATAGATCGACAACGATTTGCAGATAGAATAACGGAACGGATTTCGGGCAGTTCGAAAATTAAAGTGTCGATCATTGATCTATTAAATGAGAATGCAAGCAATCATTTGCAACTCGTTTCTAATGTAACAATCGGTAATGTTGATTTAAGTCATAAACATGATCTCCAATTCCCACCCTTAGTCCTTGATGTACTTGATTCAGGAAGAGAACAGTTACAATTAGTGGAACTGTCCGGTTCACTGCCTTTTGCCTGGCAAAACTCAAAGGATGGCCAACTTAATGCCTGTTTAAAGATCACCACAAAATCAGATATTAAATCAGTTTCGTCGAGTAAGCATATCATCGAACCTTTCCTGTTTTTAGCCGTCGGCTGCGCGGCGGGGATCGTTCATGAAGGCACGGAATTCACCATTTATCTTTCGCATAAAAAAGGCATTTTTTCGAAAACTTACCGCGCATGGTCAAAAGAGAACGCTCAACTCTGGCTGACTGAGCTAGTTTCCAGCTATTTGGGACATGATGCATTTGATCTCTTGCCCTATTCAATTATTGCCAATGCCAGAAGCAAGGACATTAAACCCTGGACAGATAACAATCCGGGTACGAGTGGATTGGAAATAAGCTATCAGCAACAGTTAGCCAATGCGATAGAAACCGCATCCAACACAGACTATAATCCTCCAGACATATTGAAACTGGTTAACCCCATCGTCCCCGAGGATGCGTTTACCAAAGTCCGTGATCGGCTGGGACCGATTTTGGAATAGTAAGCAGTGGGTAATGAAAAAAGTAGAGAGTAAGCAGATTCGTTTTGAAGTATCTTTCTAAAATTCTATGGCAACACATCAAGCGCGATTAGTTACTGCGGACAAAGCTGGATTGCCGTAGTTTGGAGTTCCGGCTTCAGACGGGTCTTTAACAGGAGAAAAATCCGCCTGACGGTGGAACTCCAAACGCTGGCGGACTACACCTGTCACCAACACATGAAGTAATTTAAAGGATACCTTTTTCAGTCGAAGCAGACTAAAGTGTGAACTTCAATACCATATAACCGGCATTCTCCTTCCCCCAATTTAAATAAAAAATAAATGAAAATGAAAATTTTTCAAAATCCGCATAAGATTTTAGATTCTGCAACGGACATAGGTTATAGGTTGTATGGTTTACCCTGCTATTTATATTGAAAAGCAACACTTATTTGCAGCGTTCAGCGGAGGGGTGACTTCCCAGCCCTTCATTCGGCCTCTGTTAATTTAATTAGAAATGTGGATTCAGGTGTATAGTTTCGGGTGTCAGGAAAAAAACTTCGGAACCTGATCTGAAACCTGAACACTGATATCTATATTTTTTTTCAGGTTTGAAAAAGAGTAATTACGGATGAGTCCCGTATTCATTACGAATTACGGAGGCTGTTTCACGGACACGGTTAACATAAAACAAAACTTGAATTGTGGATTACTAATTGATAATTTTTCCCGTTTTTGTTTTCAATCATTAACAATTAGTCGTTGACAATTCACCATTGACAATTCTTAAGTTTCACCGGAGCATCGGTGAAAGATGCAGTGAAAACGGATATCATAAAGTTTAATTTATTTTTGCCCAATTACTTTAGTATTCCGACTGCCATCAGGTTTTTGACAGGTTTCTGTAAAATTGTTTTCTGGAATGATCCTTAGGCGGGATCGAAAAATCTACCGCTTGCAATATATAGTATATTATTTATTTTTCGATTCTTTATTCTTAACTAAAAAAAACGGAGGTATTGAGCATGTTTAGAAATCACAGTATATCGATCAACAGTGATTATCTACCAGGGACGGTACTATGCCTGGTAAGCATATTGATTTCACTGAACGTTTGTGCCAACAATATCAGCGTCAGTCATGTCACGCTAACGAATCAGAATTCGGCTTCTCAAACCACGTCGGTGCAATTCGACGTGGGTTGGGAGAATTCGTGGCGTAGCGGAAACTGGGATGCAGCTTGGATCTTCGTTAAATACCGCAATTTAACAACTGGGGGCGCACGGTCACACGCGACATTGAGCCAAGTCGCGTCTGATCACACGGCGCCGGCGGGGTCGACCATCAAACCAGCAGCTGATGGTACTGGTGTGTTTATTTATCGTGACGCTACTGGCACGGGGACGGTAAATTTTGCCGGCGTGCAACTGCGGTGGAATTATGGAGTGGATGGTCTGGCAGATAGTGTGAATGTGGACATTGATGTATTTGCAATCGAAATGGTGTTGGTAAAGCAAGGTGCGTTTTCGGCGGGAAGCGGTGGCAGTGAAACCGGCGCTTTCACGCAGACGACAATTACTACCGCAGACGCAACGGTCGCCGGGGGATTTCCCAGCGGTGAAACAGCGCCGGAGAATGCAAGCTGGCCGAACGGTTTCGATGCGTTTTATTGCATGAAATATGAGATCAGTCAGGGGCAGTATGCCGATTTTTTGAATAGCTTGACGGCGACTCAGGCAGTACCACATTTTTGGATAGGAAATCGCAATCGCTATACGATTACCGGCATACATCCGAATATCAGCGCGACCTCTCCGGATATCGCCTGCAGCTTTTTGGATTGGGATGATGGCATAGCCTACTCGGATTGGTCGGGTCTGCGACCGATGACAGAGCTTGAGTATGAGAAAGCCTGTCGCGGGACAATCGCACCGGTTACCAACGAGTATGCCTGGGGTACGACGGCTATCCATTTTGCTATATACACTTTAACTAATAGCGGGACCGCAACCGAAAGCATCAGTAATCCCGGTATAGGAGCAACTGGCAATGCGCTATATTCAGCAACGCATAATAATCAGACGGACCCGCCAATTAACGGTCCATTTCGTTGCGGGATATTTGCCGCGAGTGCTGTAGGCGCGGAGCGAGATGACAGTGGCGGCAGTTTTTATGGCATCATGGAAATGAGCGGAAATTTATGGGAGAGTGCGGTCACGATCGGTTTTAATGGGGGCCGAATCTATACAGGCTTACATGGAGACGGTAACTTAACAGTGGACGGTTTGGCGAATGTTTTGAATTGGCCGAAACATCGTGATTTTTCTGCTGATGGAGCTGGTTGGTGTTTCCGTGGTGGCGCCTGGAATACGGGCACCGACGAACTCCGTATTTCAGACCGTAATCAAACCGCTGCCGGTCCCAATAATAACCCTAACAACCCGGAATTCCATTACATTCCAGAAGTATCCTCCACCTCCATGGGGTTTCGTTGTGTGCGTTCTCGGCCCGCGCCGTGAGGGATTACGCTGTTAGGGGGACGGAAATAGAAGAGCAGCAAATCAGGAATCAACCCAATGAATGTGGCGTTATCTGATATGAGAATCTGGTTGGTAATAACAACAGCGGGTATATGTTTAATAGCGACTGGCGCTTTCGGCCATTTTACCGGTAGTTCGGGCGACGGCTTCGACAAAAATAGTGCGGCTGCGGTCTCGCTGGACGGGGATGTTGTCGGCCATTTTACCGGCGGTTCGGGCGATGGCTTCAAAAAAAATAATGCAGCTGCGGTCTCATTGAACGGGGAGGTGATCGGCTATTTTGCCGGAGGTTCGGGTGATGGTTTCAAAAAAAATAATGCAGCTGCGATCTCATTGAACGGGGAGGTGATCGGCTATTTTGCCGGAGGTTCGGGCGACGGCTTCGACGAAAATAATGCAGCTGCGGTCTCATTGAACGGAGATATGATCGGCTATTTTGCCGGGGGTTTGGGTGATGGTTTCGTCAAAAATAATGCAGCTGCGGTCTCATTGTACGGGGATGTTATCGGCCATTTCGACGGAGGTTTGGGCGACGGCTACGACCATGATAAATCGTTGGCAATCACACTGAGAGGGTTCGATACCAGTGCACCAGTCTTAAACTCGTTCACCCTTGCCACCCCGGCCACCAGTTTGACTAATGCCAATACGCTAATCTTTCTTGCAACCTTTAGCGAGGACGTTATGGCAGTGGACACGGCCGAATTCGAAGTGAGCGGCTCGGCAACGACCGCCGTGACCACGGTCACCTCTCTGACTGCCAGCACATACCAGATAACAGTCTCTGGCGGTGATCTTGCGTCGTTTAGCGGCCCTGTTGGCATCAATCTAACTGGAGAACAGGATATTACAGATATTTCCACAAACGTACTTCCTGCGGGTGAACCGCCTACGGACGAGATCTACATCCTGGATAACATCGCACCAGAAGTGGTTATCAGCAGTACTGCACCTGACCCGACAAATACGTCATCCATACCCTACACCTTAACGTTCTCTGAAGCCGTAACCGGCATCGTCGAGTCGGAAATTGCCTTTAACAATGCAACAATCAGCATTGGATCCCTGACAACCAGTAACAATGTCAGCTGGTCCTTCTCCGTAACTCCAATAGCAGAGGGATTAGTCACCGTTACCATTCCTGAAGCTGTTGCCGTGGATGCAGCGGGCAACAACAACACTGCGTCATCGCCATTCAGTATTAACGCTACGCATACAATTCAAGAGACTCAATTGTTTTCCGGATGGAACCATATAAGCCTGCATGTTCATCCCGTTGATCAAGACCCAGGGGTAGTTTTTGCGGAACTAATTAAATTTGAACGCCTATTGAGAGTTTTTGGTGAGCAAAAGAATTTTGATCCGCGGCAGGCCGACGAGCGCAACACGCTCGATTCGATTACCGCCGGTACGGCGTATTGGGTTGAAGTAACCATTGACACGACTCTCTCGGTTTCAGGTTCGGTACTGGATCCAAGAACAATGATTGCCCTTAAATCGGGATGGAACAGCGTTGGCTATTTTCTTCAAAGTACGGCCGACGTACGGACCACACTGAAAGACCTAATCAACGTGGTCGACCCGGCAAACTCGAATCTTCAGCGAGTCGTTGGCAGAAATCAGAATTTCAATCCCAATTTTTCGGAAACTCTGAACACCTTAAAGGTTCTCTCTTTGGGATCCGCATATTGGATCAAGGTCCGGGAAGATGACAAATTTCAATATCGCGAATATTAGGGTTCTCACGCACGCAATAAATATCGAGGTCGGCGAATCTTAACCCGAATTCCGAAGTTAGAATAGTCAAATTACATCTAAATATATCCCTGCGAAAACATAGCGCTGTGGATGTAAGTATTCAGTATTATGTTGAGCTCAACATAATACTGAATGGTTACCATAAATAATAATTCAATGCAGTCGTTCCCGTTTCTGTTTCATGATCTGCGACGCACGATTTAGGCGCAAGTTCAGTTTTATGGCTTCTTCATCTTCAGGCGGTGGATCAATAGCCGTGGGTTGACTGAATTTATTTATGGTGATTTCGGGTATTTTTATTTCTCCATCAAGAAGTGCAACGAGTAAACATTGAGTACACCGAATTGCTGCATCCGACTCAATCAGGAATGATTCCAGATTATCATTGTCCACACCCGGCGGCAACGGGGTTACGCATGCCGGACATCCGGATTGACATGAACAATCATGGATGATATTCCGGCAAAACCTCAATGCGGGTCCGATATTTTCGTAGATCTTTTCAGCATACCCAACGCCGCCTTCATGGGTATCAAACACAAAGAGCGCACTTTGCCAATCTTCTTCGTTTTCATCGATCAGTGATACATCAGTATCAATATCTTTATAGTCGCCCATACATTGGCTTGGCGCAGAGTGATGGAGGACATAAGCCAGTCCATAAAGTGCCGAATTGATAAACCGTTTGTCAACCTCTTTCAACGCATCAATCCATGGTTTTGGAGGTAATAGCGAAAACCCCGTTGTGTCATAAATAAACGGAGGTAATGTAATGGGACCGTAGCCAATGTTCTCGTAGGATTTTTCACGAATTTTTTTATAGAGCTTCGGTTGTTTATTGACATTGATTAATCCGAAATCCAATTTGCTGTCATTCAACGTCTTAGACTCATCGGATTCTGTCATGATAACCCGCCCTTCCCAAACCGCTTCGGTATAATAATCAACACCGACTTTGTCCACCTTACATAATTTTTTCGCCAGATCTAAATCCAGAGACATAAAGCGGGTGCCAAGGTGTTGATAGATGGCATCCTTGTACAAGGTACCGCGCGCACCGATAGGATCCAATTCTCCAATCACCGTTGGTCCATGATGGATTTCTATATTGAAGTCAGTCATTCCCCTTAAATTAACTCCGCGAGCAGGATAATCCTGCAATGCATAACGCAAGCAATCTTTATAAGGTGTAACGGTCCCATCCTTTTTAAGAACGTCGATGGCCGCGGTGTACGTCTGATCGGGGAATAATGGCTCAGATCGCCGTAGTGGGTATTCATGGGCGGCACAGGGAAGATGTTGTAATAGGATATACGGATTGTCGGCGTTCAACCAGGCCTTTTCAACGGGTTGACTTGTAATGAACTCCGGATGATTAACAAAATACTGGTCAATCGGAGTGTCTTTGGCAATAAATACGATGATCGCTTTTTTACCCTTCCGCCCTACCCGGCCGGCTTGCTGCCAGAAGCTGGCGATTGTTCCAGGGTGGCCGGTGAGAATGCATAAATCGAGATCGCCAATATCAATCCCCAATTCCAGAGCGTTAGTGGTAATGATTGTATTAATTTTTCCGTTAAACAATTCACGCTCTAACTGACGTCTTTCATTGGGTAATAATCCACCTCTATAGGGTTTTATTTTATCCTTTAATGCAAAATTTTCATTAACAACGGATCGGTAGAGCCGTTCGACCTGCTGTCGTGCCCGGCAGAAACAAATGGTTCGAATGTTTAATTTTGCAGCCATTCGCATCAACGGAATCGCGATGGAAGCCGGTCCGTTTCTGTATTTGGCAATTCCATGACTTGCAACTAACGGTGGGTTAAGCATATATAGATCTCTTTGAGGGCGCGGAGCACCGTCTTTATCAACAACAGTAAACTGGCGATGAAACAGAGATTCAACATGTTCTCTGGGATTACCTATTGTTGCCGATGAACACACGAAAATGGGTTTACTTCCGTGAAGTGCACACACACGCAGAAGTCGACGAAACACATTCGAAACGTGAGATCCAAATGCGCCTCGGTAGGTATGCACTTCATCAATTACAATAAATTTGAGTCTGGATAGAAAGTTTTTCCAATGTCGATTATGGTTTGGCAGAATACCGGAGTGGAGCATGTCCGGATTCGAGATAATAAAATCTGCGCTACGTTTGATGCGGGTACGCTCATCTCTGGGTGTATCGCCATCAAATGTCCCGAATTTGAGATTATCAGATGCAGCTTTAAGCAAGGAACCGAGCGTTCCTTCCTGATCTCTTGAAAGCGCTTTGGTGGGATATAGCAACATAACAGTAAATGGGGGATCAGATTGTAAATACTCATTGAGTATCGGCAGAAGAAATGAAAAGGTTTTGCCACTGGCAGTTTGTGATACCAGAACCGTATCCTCACCTGAACTGATACATGAAAATGCCTCATTTTGGTGTGAATACAATGATGAAATATTCTGATTTTTAAGTACGGAGCGTAAACGAAAGTCTAAGTTCTCAGGAAAGTCATTTAACATTCCCTCAGAAGCGGGAACAATAGAGTGGGATTTGATATCATCCTTGAATCGATTTTCTAAAAATGCTACTAATTGCGATGTTGGGGCAGGCATTGGTATTTAACTTAATGGATTGGTCCAATTTAATTTAGAGAAACGAGCAAAATCGTTGTCTGTCGAACAAAGTTCACATCCGTTTTCTATTGCGATTGCAGCAAGATGAGCGTCAGTTGTCAAATTTCCTCCCGTACCCGAATCAATGATTAAAGCCTTAAGAATTCGCCAATGTTCGTCCCCGGGCTGTAGAATTTTTGACATAGGCTGCATCAACCATTCATCAATAATAGACATTGCCTGTTCTGGTGTCAGTGGACTTCGAAAAACGCGCACGTTACTCGTGATTCTCAAGAATCCAAGTAATACAACCCATGGAAATGCGACCGGTTCATTTTCCGACAATACGCCTTCCAACCATTTTCTCGCTTTTACATGATGGGTGCTATCTATATTATGAGCATATAAAAGTATATTTAGATCAATAAGCTTCACATTAATTCTATTTTCTCAGTTCCAATTTCCTGGCGATTTCACTATCTTCCATAATTTCTGCCAGGAGCAGAGCCTTATCAAAATTAACTGATGAGTCCAGTGGTTTACCCATTGAATATGCGGTGCATTTATATGGTCTAATTGGTGTTGATTTTGCGGGATTTTGAATTCCTTTCCTTATCGTACTGTTAATTACTTTTTTAAGAGGAAGTTGTGCTTTTTGCGCACATTTTTTCAAATCCCTTAGCAAATCATCATCTATGTCAATGGTTGTTCTCATAAAAGCATAATAACATCAATATTCTTGATGTCAAATCATAGTTTTTAATATGCGAATACTTCCATTGATATGCATAAACATCCTTCAAGCCACCATTTTTAATGCTTGAAAACCATGATTTCAAAAATATTTTTCAGTACCTTTTATCATTGTTCTAAATGAATCTCCTCGGGGCAAGCCCACGAGGTATCAATATAAAACCTTTAAATCGGATCGACGCAAGCGCCGAGGAATTATACCCACTGGTGAGATTAAATTTAGTATAGGAAAAGAAATGAATAATAATAAACGTTTTGCAAATGCGATTATGTATATTGATGAAATTAATTCTATAGACCCAAATATGGAGTTAATTAAAGGTAAGAATGTTCCAGCGGAATTACTCTATTCGCAGCGAATGACAAATTGGCTTAATAAGCTGGATCCTAATACTTCAGAAGCGCTGCAACTGGCGTGTCGATGTCAACATATCCGTCGATGGGATATTGCCCGCGATAAATATCCTATGGATCGTAAAGGGTACCTTCAATGGCGTGTGGCGTTGGGAAAGTATCATGGAGAAGTCGCTGGCAAAATTCTAAGAGATGTTGGCTATGATGATGAGATTATTAACCAGGTTGCATCACTACTGCAAAAGAAAAATCTCAAACGTGATCCGGAAGCTCAGATGATCGAAGACGTAAGTTGTCTAGTTTTTCTTGAGTTCTATTTCGCAAAGTTTGCCACCAAACATGATGAAGAAAAAATAATCAATATCGTACGAAAAACCTGGAAAAAAATGTCTCCACTGGGGCATCAAGCCGCGTTAAAACTGGATATGGATCAAACGATAAAAACCTTAATACTTAAGGCATTAGCCTGATTAATTCAATATTATTTTAATTCGCCGATTCGGTGTCAATGCTCTCCACCCAGTTATAGAAACTTTCCGACTTATCCTGCAATTTTTTACTATCAGTAACCAACGTGAAATAGTGATCAAATAACTGCAAAAAAGCGCGACGAAAAATATCAAGTAATCTTATCCGTTCCTCAAAATGGCTAACGAGATCAAGCTGCGCATCAATAACCGGTAATGTCATACTACGAAACGCGAAGCTATCAGCATCCAGAGTAAAACTCCAGATTTCATCATTTCTTACCAGAGTGAATTTTGCCTGCCTAATTTTTTTCCCCACCGACAAGGCAGCCTTTGCCTCAGCACTTATAGTTGGAAGTCCTTTTTTTACAACAACCTCCAAAGCGCCATTACCATCAGCGGCCAAAACCAAAGGACCATCAATCATAATGCTGAATTCGCCCAAATTATCAACCTCAAATGTCCCATTTTCAATCTCCTGAAAATACCATATCCACGTGGCAAAATCTCGACCGATTAAATCGTCACTAGATTCAGGGTTTGGTGCGTTTCGAGAAAATTTTACTGCGGGTATGCTGTCCGGTTTTGTTTTGTGCAGTAGATCAACAATAATCTCCGGTGTCAAAGGCACCGGTTCAAAACCGATTGATTCGTAAAAGAGAAGTAAAAATTGATCAATCTGCGATTTTGATGCAGCCCCGAGGTAAAGTGTCTCGTTAACTTTATCGATGACACACGGAATTCCGCTCAGGCTTGGCGGCATATTTTTCAATAGTCGATCAGTAACATCCTCTTTGATTTCCTTTTTTTGTTTTCGTGAAATCGTCTGCGAATTCATAGATTGCATCAACGCGAGTTCTTCAATGCGAATTTCAGCCTTTAACAGTGACGTAGGCACTTTTCTAAGCGCACAGCGATGGAATAGATGTAAATACGCCCCTGCGTAGAGTGTTTCTTCATTGATTTGAGTATCAAGAAGGTGCCTGCCGCTAACCCAGCCCACCTGGGGTTCATCTAAAACAGTATCCAAAGAATACCCTTTTTTTTCAGCAAATTTTTCGATTGCATCATCTGGTAACTCTTTGCTCAATGTACACATTGTAAACGAAATAGGTCCGCGATCAAACGCCATAAAAACTCTCCATATTTTTGGGAACGCAAATTATCAAATTTTCGTTCCTTAATTGTTGATTATTATTAAAACCTGAAGCAGCCTTTGACTGCAACCCAAACGTGAGATTTAATCATAAATGACGATACTGTGTCACGTTCCATTAATTTTCTTAGAAAACAGAAAACAAACATTCCACAAGCCACTGGGCCTACTCTATTTCTTCGCGTCAACAAGACAAGTGCAGATCTGTATTTTTCAGGCAGTTAGCCTGCTTTTCCCTACGTCGTGCCGAGAGGACTAAGGGCGCACAAATAAATAACTTGGATAATTTCGCGCTCAGATTTATGTCAGGTTTGGGCGATCTGAATGGCGAAAAGCAGCAGGAATATTTCAATATTTTTTGTCATTTGGATCGGACTTAGATGACGTGAAGATAAGATGCGAAAAATCCAAGTTATTTATTTGTGAGCCCTTAGCCAAGTTTCTGTCTCAATCTGATGAGTTTGAGCGATGCGATACTGGATCATGATGTATGATTGCCCATCGATTTTATTGCCAGAATCCAGAATCCAAAATCCAGTATCCAGTATCCAGTATCCAGTATCCAGTATCCAGTATCCAGTATCGCGTAGCCAATACTCGTAGGTTTGAGGTATCGCTTCGCTAAAAAAGTGACGCTGGATCGGCCTTCACCACTTTGCGTATGGCGAGTGTTCCGGCAAACAGACACATGAATAGCGTAATGAGAAAAATACTCGCCACCCTTATAACAGTTACTTGAATGATAATCTGAGCATAACGTTCAATAATTTGATAGAGGCCTAAACTAAGAAGAAAACCCGGTAGAAATGATATAAATGACAAAATAACAGCCTTGCTGATGACGATGTTTTTTAGTTTTCCTGAGCTGAAACCAATCGCTTTAAGTGTGGCAAATTGCGCCATATGGTCGTGGATTAAATTGAATAAAATTTGATAACAAATAATAATGCCGATGATCACTCCAACAATAAATCCCATTCCAAGAACAATACCGGAGGGGGTTCGCTTCGTCGTAAAAATCTTCTCACGCAATAAGAGTTGGTCTTTGGTCAAAACGCCGACATGATCCTGGAGTCGTTTTTCAAATTCCTGCTTGACTGTTTCGGCTGAAAAACCGGTCCGAAGTTTCACCAATCCGAACGAAAGAAAACCACGAATGGGACCTAAACCGAATAATTGACTAAAATTTTCATGACTCATGATGACATTACCGTCCGCACTAAAATTACCGCCGAGTTCGAAAAAGCCGACCACTTTCACATGGTGGGAACCGATGCGCACCGAATCACCGATATTTACCTCGCCAAGCTCTCTTCTCGATAACCGATCGAACAAGACATTACCTGGAATTGCAAGTTTGTCTTGGTAGTGTTGAATTTCGGGGACAAGGAGGGAGTTTTTATTGATGTCGACTGAGATGCAAGATATTTTGTAGCTGAATTTTTCTTTGGGATTTCTAAAAAGCTGTGGAACGATATAAATGGGAGACACGGATTTAACTTCGTTAAAGCCCATTACCTGCATCATCTCATCGGTTTTCAAACGACTGCCATAACTTGCCTTTAAATTATCTGAAACACGATTAGACAATATCAAATCCGCATCAAAAACTGTTCCCAAATTTGATTCACTATCGTTTAATCCCAGAAAAAATCCGGATTCCATAAATATGATCAAAATAGAAAAACTGATTCCCGCGACGGAAAAAAAAAGACGAGTCTTATCATGGACGAGCATTTTCCATGCTAACACAATTTGCTCCCATTTAATCATTTGAAAAGCTCCGCTGGATCAGCCTTTCTCACCTTATTAAGTGACGGAATTACGGCAAAACAGCACATTAGCATGGTTAAACCAAAAACTAACGATGCGCATTGTACATCCATAAAAATTGGCAAGTGGACAAGTTCGTTTATCCAATTGTATAGTCCATTTGCCAAGATAAAGGCGACTAAGTATCCTGTAAATGAAAATATTAGACCTTGTTGTAATCCAACTTTGTATATGTAAAAATGGCTAAGTCCAATGGCCTTAAGTGTCGAAAATTCACTCAATCGCGTTGTGATTTCGGTTGATAGTACTTGATAAAGAATAACAAAACCAATCAAAAAAGCGACAATCACCCCAATTTTGAAGAGAATTCCCACGGGTTTTACAGAAACAAAATAATTTTCTTCGCGATCGATTAGCGATTTCAGTGGATACACCGCAATGTCGTTTGGTAATTTATTTTTAAGATCATGAACAACTTCCGAAATCGTGGCCTCGGGATTGACTTTAATCAGTCCCAGGTGATAATCTGTTATTCCTGCGTGAATTCGTTGAAAGGTCGGCTGATTAACAATAACCAACCCTTTTGCTAGAATACCCGATCCAAGTTGGAAATCACCGGTCATGGTGAGTTCGGTTTTGTTAATTTTAACGGTGTCTCCCGGCGCCCGTGGTCCATAATCATCACTGGTTAACTGGTCAACCAATACGGTATCTCTCTCCGCAATCCGTGAAACCGTTCCCATGAGATGAGAGTCTTTAAATGTAATATCAGCGGGATCGATACCCAATACAAGGCACTGTATTCTTGACTGATTTATTCGGTTAATCCAACGGTTATACTTAAAGTAAATACCCGTTGCGGATTTTACACCGGCTACGTTTCTTGCCTGAGGAATCCGATATATGTTAATTTTACCGGGATTGATCATTGAAGAATAGCTCGCTGAAACAATCGCAATATCGCCGTCCAATTGATGATAAATAAATGCAGCATTCCGTCCCGCAGCATTGAGAAAACCAAGCTGCATGAATATCAGCAGAATTGCGAAAGCAATACCCGACGCGGCAGTAATGAATCGCTTTTTATTTTCGAAGGTATTCGACCAGGCTAAAGATATGCCCATATATTCTCCAAAGAATTTTTGGTTTCGGGTGTTAGCCCGGTTTTCTCACAAACTTTGTGGTGAGAAAGCTTAGATTGCCTGTATTCAATGGTTTGACGTAGAAGAACAGATGACACTGTGTCGAGACACATTGAATTTGCGAGACAAGTTAAGATCTTAAATTTAGGTGATATACACTTTTGTAACAGAAGTATTGTGAGAAATCCGAGTTAGTGTTCAGGTGTCGGCAAGAGAGCTAACCGGATTTCTTATTGTATTTAATTGAGGCCGTGTAGCAGGCTCGAAAAATGCTTCTTTGAAAGTTAAAGTTTTTTTAGGTGTCAGGTTTCAGTGTTCAGGTGTCAAAGACCCGTGCTAATGATCTTCAATCTTCTGAAACCTGACACCTGAAACCAAGTTTCGTTTTATATTAACCAAGACCGAGAATCGGA
>JAJFLO010000531.1 GCA_021772675.1 Verrucomicrobiota bacterium
ATGGAATTCAAAATTTTTGAATGGTAAATGAGAAAACAGATGAACAACAAGGCAGTATTGGGGCATAGATATGTACACGCTCAATAATTGCTAAAAAAAGGAACTAAAAAAGGTGGGGAATGTGGGATAAATCCAAGCTTAGGGCTCACAAATAAATAACTTGGATAATTTCGCGCTCAGATTTATGTCAGGTTTGGGCGATCTGAATGGCGAAAAGCAGCAGGAATATTGCAATATTTCAATGTTTTTCGTCATTTAGATCGGACCATAGATGACGTGAAGATAAGATGCGAAAAATCCAAGTTATTTATTTGTGAGCCCTTACTATAGATTGGGAAGATTTGATAGAATTACAATTTCAATGCTTGAAAAATGGAATCAATAAAATAGATATCCCTGATTTTATTGTTGTACAGAATGCCATAAAGGCCAACGCCCCCATTTTTACTCTCGACAAACATTTTACTTTAATAAGTGAAATAAAACCTCTGATATTGAATTGTTTAAAAACTTCTTTGCAGCTTTGCGAGAAACCATTGTAAAAACACTCACTGCCTAAAAATCAAAATGAGATCTATGCCCGTTGCCTTGAAAAGAGATAATTCAATGTTTTGGTTCTTCAATCTTCCAGCCACCACCAAGGGATTGATAAAGCTGGACAAGGGATCGACTCGCCGCTTCACTGGCAAGAATGATTTGCTCCTGTTTATCGTGCATATTTAATATGGCCTGAATAACGGATTGATAATCAGTCAAGCCGTTTGCATATAAGGTCTCGGCAATAGTCATCGATTTGATTGCTGATGCCACGGCAGCATTTAGCTGAGTTAATCTTTTTTGTTCATTATCAAACCCAATCAAATTATTTTCAACTTCTTCCAAAGCCTGTAATACAGTTTTTCTATAGCTATTCAGTTCTTCGCGCAATCGAAACTTCTGCGCTTTAACTTCTTTTTTTATATATAAACTGCTGAGAAGACGCCACTCAAAATTTGGTCCAAAGCGATACGTTTTACTTTCATTTCGTGCCAGCTTATTAAAGTAAGTTGAGTTTAACCCAATGTTGCCAACAAGGGTAAATTTGGGGTAATACTCCGCGCGAGCTATTTTCAACCGTGAAGCTTCTGCTGCGACACGGTGTTCCGCCTTACGAATATCCGGACGCCGTCGCAAGAGATCGGCGGGAACTCCCTCTGCAATATTTGACACTGGAACGGCTGAAGAGTTTCTCTCTGTCAAAGTTGCATCAAGTGCGCCCGAAAGCTCACCTAAAAGAAGACAAATGTGATTAAGCGTTTGCTGTCTTTCCATTTGCAGTCGGGTCAATTTAGCCTGTTTCAGAATTAACTGTTCGTTTGCGTCATTAACATCTAATTCAGCAGCAGTACCTGCCTTGAATTTTGCCTTGATGAGAGTGAAATTTTCTTGCAGCAGATTAATGCTCGACTCTGTCAATGATTCCTGTTCCTGCAAACTTCGATATAATAAATACTGATGAGCAAGATCAGCGGAAATCATGACATGCAAATTATATAAATCTTCCTTAGTTGCCTGATAATCGCTGGCAGCGACGTTTATGGATTCTTTGATTCGACCAAAAAAGTCCATCTCCCATGTCGCCTCCATAAACAAATCCCAGTTACTGATTTGCTCAATACTGCGAAAATTATTCTTAATACTTTCGGAATATTGATCCCGGGTATATTCACCTCCGAATTGTCCACCTGGAAATCGTGTACTTTTTTCGCGTTCCACGAGCACTCTTGAACGCGCTACACGTTCCAAACCAATAGCAATATCGATATTTGTTTGTTTCGCTTTATCAATTAGTTCTGTTAGTATAGGATCATTAAAGTGGCACCACCATTCACTGAGATCGCCCTCTAAATACCCGCCTAATTGAGCATTCCATTTATTGGGAGGTATAATTTTATTCTCAACTTCGACCTTCTTGGTCGATTTACATGATGTAGCAATCATGATAATACCCAGAAAAATCATTGTTGTTGCTGTATTTCGCAAACGCTTTAACTGTTGCGTAAATCCCATCATCAAACTCAACAATGCCGGTATAAGAACAAGGGTGAACACAGTGGACAACAACATTCCTCCAACAACAACGGCCCCTAATCCCCGATAAAGTTCAGAACCGGATCCAGGAATTAAAACGAGAGGCATCATACCACCCACTGACGTTAACATGCTCATAAAAATCGGCCGAACGCGGCTTTGTACCGCCAATGCTATTGCTTCCCGCACAGATAGATCGGGGCTATTTTCGCCTTGGTTCTCATTGCCGTGCAAAAGGTTGTTCGTTTGGGCGACGATCAATATTGCATTATTAACGACAACTCCAATCAGAATAAAAAACCCCAAAATAGTCAACATATCAAGATTTTGAGTGGGTATATAACGATTGCTTATACTCCAATGATGAAGGATAGCCAGACCAACAAACCCACCCAGGGTAGCTAAAGGAACACTGACCATAATAATCAAAGGTTGAATCCAACTTTGGAATAAAACACACATCAAGAGATATACAGCACAGATTGCCAGAAAAAATGAACTACCTGTAAGACCGGAAATAGTCCCGTCACCAAATAGTGTTTTTCGGATATCCTGTAATTTTCCTGCGGTTCCCTCAATTTCTAAAAAAACCTCAGGAGAAATAGAGCCCTTATTTCGAAGATCAGCGACCGTCTGTTCAATGGTTTCAACAGCCTCCTCAAGGGGAATGTCACTGGGTGGCGTCAATTCAAGAGAAATAGCTCGCTGCCGTCCGACACGTCTAATTTGATCCGCCGCGTCGGTCCATTGAAAATTTCCCAGTTTCTGCAACGAAATTATATCACCATCAATATTGACAACTGGGATATCGGGCAATGTGCTCAAATGGTTGAAATCCGTGCTATTTTTTGCAATAAGTTTTAAATCGACTAAATCCCCGAAAAAATCATAATCTCCTAAAATAATTCCATCACTTACCGCCTGGACAGCCTGTCCAAATTCTTCAACGGACATGGACTGGTCTGAAAGTCCTAAATAATCCGGAATAATCTGAAGTTCGCGGGAATTCACATTAAAATTTGCTGGATCCGGGCGCAACGTTCCAGGTCCAAATACGTTCATCAAAGAACTGAATAATGCACCCGTAGACGATGAAATCAGATCCAAATCATTGCCAACGAGATTTATTTTGATGGCCGATCCGGTTGAGCCGCCAATACGGAACAGTGGAAATTGAAATGCAAATGCATATGTTCCGGGTAAAATATCCGGCATTGTTGCTTTTTGAAATAGAGCAATATTATTCACTGCCTTTTGAGAATTTTCACTTATAGCGCCATGAAACAGAATACCTCCTTGTGCAACAAGGAAATATTTCATCAAGGCAGATGGCTCTACAGTCTCTCCAGTTTTGCTAAACGGTAAGGCAATGGGCGCTCGATTTGGGGCATCTTCCCAATAGGGCTGAATCGTTTTTTCCACCCGCTTTCCTAATTCACTTAACTGATCAAGATTATAGCCAGGCGGCGGTATCATCAACCCAAAGGTAATATTCCGATTGCCTTTGGGTAGATAGTCCATTGGAGGAATTAATTTAATCGTTCCGATAACCGTTATACCAACAAATAACAGCACAACTGCTATCCGCAGCAGACGGCTGCCGTTAATGAAGTAAATAAACCGATACATGAATGGTTTACGGTCTATAGCTCTCTTTTTCTTTCCATCTTTATGCAGCAGCATTGCGCCAGCGGACGGAATCACAGTAATCGAAACAAGGTAGCTGAAACCAACTGATGAAATGATGGCAAGAGCAATATCACGAAATAACTGCCCAACTTGATCAGATATCATTAATATCGGTATAAAAACAACAATGGTGGTCAGTGTCGAAGCGAGAACAGCGCCTGCGACTTCTTTGGTTCCATCATAGGCCGCTTGCAATTTTCCTTTTCCCAGTTCCAGGTGACTGTAAATATTTTCAAGCACGACAATACAATTATCAACAACCATACCAACAGCAAATGCCATTCCTGCAAGACTGACAACATTAACGGAACGACCCAGAAAGACCATAACTACAATCGCGCCCATAATGGAAACAGGAATCGATAATGCAATGATTCCAACCGACCGTAGAGATCGTAAAAACAGCAGCAGCACAACAATAGCCAGAGATCCTCCAATGTATATATTGTTTTTGACAAGGCTTAAAGCCTGGTTAATATAATTGGTTGATCGATAAGAAAGCTCCATCCTAAGTTTACCGTTTAACTCTAGTTCGCGTGCATGCATATCCAATAATCCGCCCGGGATTTGCAAACCATCTACTTTTGCTTGAAGATTATTCATTATCTCCAGAACATTACTGCCCGGTTCTCGTTGAAAATTGAATGCAAGAACAGTTTTGCCATTTGCACGGACGAATGATAATTGTTCCTTGAATGTTTCTTCTACAACTGCAACGTCATGAACATAAACAATACCGTTTTTATCGCGTCGTAAAACTAAGTTCAAAATCTGATCCACAGACGAAAAACGTCCAACGGTGCGGATACGAACATCAGTTTTACCCTGCTTGAGTGCACCTCCTGAAATATTTTGATTGGTTTCTTCAAGGGTATCTATAAAATCTGCAATGCGAATACGATGGTGAGCCAGTTTTGCAGGATTAAACCGAATCTGAACTTCACGTTCTCTGCCTCCAAGCACATTTACTTCAGAAATGCCCGGCACCCTCTCTAATTGTGGCTTGATTCGATCTTCGGCAAAATCAAGGAGAGTCTGTATATCAAGCGATTCATCCTCAGAAATAAGGATATACCAGGCGATATAATCCTGACTTTCCGGGTCACTGGCTTCAATAACCGGTTCATCTACGTTTTCAGGATAAGACGAAACCTCTCTGAGCTTATCACTAACCTCTCGTAGCGCAGATTCCTTTTTGACTCCCTGATTAAATTCAAGTCGGATAACCCCACCGCCGTTGACGCTGAAACTCGAAATGCTTTTTAGATTGGATAATCCTTGAAGCTTTTCTTCTTGAGGGTCAATGATTTCAGATTCGATTTCCTGAGGACTTGCATTTTCCCAGGTGGTTCTCACTGCAATGATCGTATCTTCGACCTCTGGGGTCATTTGTATGGGAACAATTTTCAGAGCGACAACACCCGCCAGTAAACAAAAAAGTACACCCACCGAAATTGTAATCGGCTGCCGTGTTGATAAACGTACAATATCCATATTTATTCGGCTCCGGGAAGAATCGAGACAGACATCATCGGAAATAAGCGTTCGTTACCCTCGGTGATAACGAAATCTCCGGCTTTCAGGTCTGGGCATTGTATTGCTGCCGACGATCCAGTGCGAAAAAGCACCTGGACAGATGTCGGAATCGCTGACGTCCCTTCTTGCATTTTTCGTGCACTAAATACAAAATAACCAGCGCCGTTACGCATAATGGCATCATATGGAACTAACAAATGATCTGCATAAAGCCCATTGGGAACTGTCGCAGTTATTGACATACCGGGAATAATAGCACTTCCACTCTCCTCATCTAACTCAGCAATAAGAATATAGTTCCGGGACCGTTCATTAACTTGAGGGATAATCCGAATACTGCTGACGCGCAATTGCAATTTGTCGGTATGAATAGTGATATGTTCCGGCTTCAGATACCCAGTATGAATCGTCTCCGGAATATCCAACCAGGCTTCTAACTTTTTGTTGCTTAGCAGCCGAACAATACTTCCACCGGCGCTTATCCAACTTCCTTTGTCCAGATGTTTTTCCGTGATGATACCTGCAAATGGCGCCGTTATCTCAGTATCGTTCAACGAAGTCGTCAAACCTCCAAGCTGCTCTTTCAAGGTAACTAAATTCGTCTCCAGTATAGAAATTTCCCCTTTTGTCTGAACTGTTTGCAACCTCGCCTGGCGCAATTGTTGCTGGCTCACCGACCCCTTAAAGCTTTGATCAGCACCTAACAATGATTGAGACTCTTCCTCATGGATTGTCAATTCATTATTAAATCGTTCAATGCGTGATTCTGCTTCCTTTAGCTGTGCTCTTATCACATTCATTTCATTGACAATTCTGCGACTGTCAAGCCTGGCAATAATATCGCCTTTGTTTACTCTTTGACCTTCCACCGCAAAAAACTCATCAATGCGACCACTTTCAAGGGATGCAATTTCTGATATAAGCGCAGCCTTCAGAGAACCGGTGACAACTCTCATATCAACAATTTTTTCACGTTTAACAACAGAAACGCGTACGGGACTCGGTTCTTTTCCCAAAACCACACCAGTTGTTGCCAATAAAATTAAATAAAAATACTTTAAGCTGCTCATAATAATTTCATTACCCATTAATTTTGAAAGAAATCAAATCATGTACCCACTTTACATAATTCAGTTGGATAGTTGTTGGTTATCGTAAAAAATAAGATAGACCTCCAGGTCCCTGAATCAAACCATTTACACCCATTATTTGGTTAAATAGAGCAAAGCAGACAATTCATTTCGCACCATTTTCAAGGAAAAAAAAGAAGAATCTGAGTGAATTTGAAGTGTAAAATGGTAAGGAACTTATTTAATCACCGCTCCGTATGGCCTGTCATGAAATAAGTGTTACAGATTCGCGCTCAAATCCATGTCAGGTTTGGGCGGATCTGAATGGCGAAAAGCAGCAGGAATATTGCAATATTTCAAAGTTTTTCGTCATTTGGATCGGCCCCCTAGATGACGTGAAGATAAGATGCGAAAAATCAAGTTAACCGGCTCCGCCGGGTTTTCCTAGCGCAACAATAGGCAAAATCAATCCTGCTCACAAGCGGGACTGTACTCCGAATCTCTTATGCTATAAATTTCATTGCAGCTTCTTCGTAGTCCCGCCTTTAGGCGGAAGTTTCAGGAGAGCTTCAGCGATCTCCTATGATGGAATGTCCTCGCTGAAGCATCGTTCAGGCTTCCGCCTAAAGGCGGGACTACAAACGAGACACGCTCCTTATTCGAGATATCCTGTAATTTGATATAAGATTCAAAATTTCAATAACTTAGAATACACTACCTATACAATGAACTTAACCGGCTTCGCCGGGGTTTTCAATTCACATCAATTCTAACTTAAAACACAAGTGCTTATACAATCAAATTAACGCAAAACCCGGACAGGGTAAGGTTTGTAGTCCCGTCTTCAGGCGGAAGTTTTAACGACGCTTCAGCGAGTGTATGGCACCTATCGACTCGCTAAAGCTCATCGGGGACTTCCGCCTGATGACGGAACTACAAACGCACGCTCCTCCAAGATAATTATTTCATTAAATATGTACTTTTATCGCAATTATAACCACTTAGAATTCAAATTCCTATACTATCAAGTTTAACGTGAAGCGGACTTTTGTGCGCCTCCTTAGGAGAATTTGCTGCGTACATGGATTCTGTCTCAAGCTTCCATCAGACCGCTCATTACTGAAACGTGTCCCTGCCTCATTGACATTGACATTGACATTCCGTCCGGCAACGGCGGACATTATTTATTTTACCTCTGGGACAATCCACAGAATAAGCCTAGCGTATTCTGTTGTCGGATGACCTCAATTAAACAATCAAATGATGTTTTGGCTAATTTGAAAACACACTCAATAATAATAAATCAGTGATGTTAAAATTCGATGTTGTGCCACATCTTGGGTACCATTAACATCGGTATTTTGATGTTCTTGAAGAAAAGGACCGTTTACGTCTTTGCCCCAGCGATATTCATAGGCAATATCCAGGTTCATTTTTTCATTTATTTGAACACCTATACCAAAATTTATCGTATAAAAATTATCAACTTCATCTACCGACGGTGTCGGATCATACCCCACTCCCCAACGAATAGGAATTAAATATTTGTCCACTATAAATATGTATTCACTGCCTAAGCGAACAGTATAGGTATCGTCTAACTTACCACTGCCGAGGGGTTGACCTGTAAACGGATTTTTAACAGCCTTACTCCCCAGCAATGCTTCTTCTTCATCATCCACAAACGTATAGTCTGACCAATCTGTCCAGGTTACATCCATTGATACAGTCCATTCATCATTGGGGCGCCAGGCAACACCAGCCCCTATAATCCAGGGGAACTCTAATTCAACTTCACTGAAATTAGTTGTCGTTGTTGGAGGAACATCTGATACAATACTGTTGGTAGTATCTGAGTCAGGTATAGAGGTAGTTTGGACGCGAAACTGATCATTTCTACGGTTGATGTTAAGTTCATAGTAGGGTTTCAAAACAGCACCTATGCTCCACGCTTTACTAATTCGATATAATCCTCCAAGCACAAATGAATACCCATTATCAACCTCAAACGAATCAATGTCTGTAATGTTAGCTACTGCATCCTCTCCAAATATGTTTAAATTGGCGTTTGTTGTTTCCTTTTTAGTGAATTGACTTGCTTGAGTAACAGAATGATTCCAAATATTAAAGGTTATTCCCAAAGCCAGTTTAGGAGTAACATCAATTCCAAATGCCGGGGCCAATACCGAGAGAGAACCCTCCTGATCAAAATCAATAAACCGATTCAGGGCACTGGTGGAATCTGAAATGCTTAAAAGATAGTTCGCTTCTTTTTCAAATCGGTAAAGCTTTAAGTAATTGAGTGAAAAAACCATGTTCCGATTATAAAAGTATGGGATTACAAAACTGGCATAATTCAAATCTTGTAAGTTCAATGCACGTCGGTTTTTTGATTCCGGGTGATCAACCGAATTTATTCGTTCGCTCCTTGAAAAGTACTCGTAGGCAAATGAAAATTCAGGTTTTTCCAGCTGAGATAATCCGCCGGGATTCCAGGATGCTGATGTGGCATCATCAGCTATTGATATAAACGCATTTCCCTGCCCCATCGCTCGCGCTCCGGATCCGACCGGGTTTGGTGATGAACCCAATGGTGCAGGGGTGAATAATATCTGGGCAATTCCTAGGTGAGAAAGCAAGATACCAAGTATAAAAAATGTGATACCAGTATAGTACCGTTTTAGTTTGGCTTGGGTTATAACCATGTTAATATTTCAAAATTTTCAATTTTACCTGATTCCTGTAAACTCATGAGAAAACATATGCAATATATTATGCCGTTGCTCAGGAGTATATTCACGACGACTTAACGGTGTAACGCGTTATTGTTTAATGTCATATTGGCGAAGCGTTGTCGGAGTTCAACTTTAGGTTGCGTCTTTTGCTATTTTTGAATAACACAACTGAAGTTTTGAACTCCAACGGACCCACTTGAATTCAATCGTGAGTGCTGGATATCACGCTTCAATATGCTAACATCCTTTGTGGATAAAATTTAAATACCTGATGACTTTAAAATAAATCAGCGAATAATCGCTAAATCATTGACATTAAGGCTGTCAATCGCCTCTTTCGGTATGATCTCAATCAAACAGGCATTGTCTTTTACTCGTTTTACTTTTCCCTGAACCCATTGTTCTTTCCACATAATGGGATCAGCAAAATCGATATCTTCTTCGTCAGATGAAATAAATACCAATTTCATTCCCGGAATAATATTATCTCTCTTTCCCAGACCGATTTTCATACCGCTGGACATTTTTTTATCAATAATCGCTGATGCAGTTGGCAATTGCTGATGAATTTTATCGACCAAACCGCGAAGTTGGAATTCGACATGATCACTGTCATATCCATTGAAATGAATATCTGTGGTGAGAATGTATTCACTTGTGGAAACATCAATAATGCTGATGACCAAATCCCAATTAGCTTCGCCGGACCATTCCGTCAGATGCTCTTTTAGCAACCAGTCAGATGTCTTTAATTTTCCGGTTTTAATTGCCTTCAGCTTATCAGCAAGTGAACTCTCCGCGAGTTTAAATTCCATTAGAATCCGCTGCATGGTTTCGGGGTCGCGCTCGATAATGTTTAAGCGTTTGGGATTAAATAGTAATGACTCGACAAATAATGAATAAATGTCAATGTCCTTAACTTTGGAAATAGCTGACTTTTCAGGCGGGAGAACCTGAGCCGTTACCCGTAAATCTTCACGCCAGCGGTAATCCAGTTTTCGAAGGATGGTAAACGACTGTTTTTTTTCATTGCCGGCTTTATCCCGAATCTTAATCGAAAGTGTATTATTTTCAGGTTGTAACTCAAATGTCTGCGTAAACCGATATTTAATTAATTTTTCATCGCCAAGGCGCCGAGTTTGGGATTGATCGTTTAAGGCCACTGTTACTGTATCCACAAATCCACTGTCGGATACTTCCAAATCAAGCACATATAACTCTGTTGTCACTGATACCTGATTTTCAATGTTTGGGAATAGCTGCATTTTTGGCGGTATCGTATCATCCAATTTTTTTGGCAACGAAACATCGGCTGATACAAGCTGAACATCAGATATAACACCAGGCCACGCTTGTTTTCTTGGTGCCGAAGCCTGCCGAGTATCCGGATTCAATTTGCGTGACTCAATTGAGGCTTTCATTAAACCTTCAACCTGACTTTGGACAATGGTTTCATTCCCAACTTTATCTGTGGCCTTTATTTTAATATTACGTTTGGGTTTCAGTGGAATTTCTATTCGAAATGACTTTTTCTTAGAAGCTGGAAGATCAATATTTTTTTCGTCAACCCTGATAGCTTTAAGCTCATGATTATCGCGAATGATAACATCGATATATTCTTTTGGCTGAGATGAATTTGGAGTAAAGGAAATTGTGGGACCATCTAAGTCGACTATTAATGATTTTTCCCATTTTGCTCTATTTCCGGCAAGATCTGACGCTTCAATTACCAGTGTCTGCGCACCGGGGGAAAGCCGGATTTTTTGATCGAACGCAAATGTCATTTCCGCCAATTCCACAAAGAGTGGTTTGTGTTTGACAGACACTTTTTCTATATGATAAGGACTGGTTATATTTCCTGCGACATTGAGTAGCGGCTGGTTTAAAAGTTCGACATCATCAGGAAGATTTATATCAAATTTAATTGAATCGGGTGTTTCGTCCTTTAGCTGCATGAATTGGGCGTGTCGTACCTTGTTTAAATACGATTTTGCTCGAGATGAAGAAACCATGCCTATCGAAGTGGATAATTCTTTTTCAGCCAGTGCATTAAATCCCTGCTGATAGTAACAAATTCCTAATTCTCTATGGGGGAAGTAGTCGTTTAGAAAATGGAGGCCGTAAGTTTTTGCCCGACGTTTTTCGTTGATCTCCGGATAAATTGCTCCCTTCTGCTTTCCTAATGCGGTTTCAAAATCGGTTGCCGCATCAGCCCATCGCCCTTTTTTAGAATAAGCAATGCCTCGGTGGTAAAAATTCCACCAGTTAGGTCTTCGAATAAATGGAATCCCCTCCTCAACAGGTAAAGGTTGGCATGAGGATAGGAGAAAAAGCAAACATGGGATAATCAGCGCTATTTTCTTATTCATAGGGTTCTAGTGGTTTATAATTTGTATAAAAGGTGTCAGGTGTCAGGTGTCAGTGAACAGTGAAAATTCATATGAGCGCATGTTCAATTGTTGACTGATGTTTATGAGTTAGAGCCAAAATTTACAATATTATAATCTAAAGGATTTTTCATGTTCCTGATTTTTTTAAAGTTTGGAGTTCCGCCTTCAGGCGGTTTTTTCCATAACAGCCGCCTGAAGGCGGAACTCCAAACTATCCCCGATCATTGACTTAGGGCTCACAAATAAATAACTTAGATTTTTCGCATCTTATCTTCACGTCATCTAGTAGGTCCGATCCAAATGACGAAAAACATTGAAATATTGCAATATTCCTGCTGCTTTTCGCCATTCAGATCGCCCAAACCTGACATAAATCTGAGCGCGAAATTATCCAAGTTATTTATTTGTGAGCCCTTATTGATATTGAGATAGAAAAAAATTACTTTTTCATCGGCGCCATTACGAGCATCTCTGGTGTAACTTCTTTTGAATTATTTATATCCGCTTCGATAATGGCAGTGAATTTATCCAACCCGCTAATTTTCCCTTGAACAATGGGGGATTTTCTCGCCATCATAAGTGGCGATACATACTTTACACTAGCATAGATATTTATAACCTGGTTCTCAGCTAATCCATGATATTTTCCAATATTTATCTCATAAACATTTTCGTCAATTGTCTTAACCCGACCTTTAACAGGAAATTGATTATGAAGCGTTTTGTTCAGTTTTTCTGAAAGAGCAGTAAATAGTTTCACATGATCAGTATCCTCAATCTTCTCTTTTATAACCGCGACAATCTCAGATGTCTGTACATCAATCAGCCTGAGATTGATGTCCATTTTGGTATCGCGTTTGGTTAATGATCCCTTTACCAGGACTGATGCGGGAAGAATCCGTCCAAGCTGAAGCTGCGCATTTGCGGAACTGAGATCAGATGTATTTAGTTTTAATTCCCGGAGTATTTCATTCAAGGTGTCTCTGTCTACAATTGGAAATTGAATTGATTCTCTAATTATTTTTACCATATCGTCGCCCCATAGTTCTTCCGCACCAAGCCGATCCAAACTTGTGCTCGTTGTCTCCAAAGGCAGGAATGTCAATATAACAGGTGTACTCGTCCAGCGATCTATTGTCCGGTTAGAATCTCGCACATTCTGATTAACATCATCAATCATCGACATTGTTTCTTTAATTACATTCAGTTTTTGTTGCTGAACCTGTTCATCTAACTTTTGCATTAAATGGAGCGCTATTTTGTCTTTAGGATTAATAGTTAAGGCTTGATTGACTTGCTTGACTGCTTCAGAATTATTTCCTCCATTCATCAAGGTAACGGCATAGTTTGTATGAATAGATGCATTGGCAAATTCAGCATCATCTGTAGTCATTGCTTTTTCGTATAAATTCCGTGCTTCATCAAATTTTCCTGAACTTGCCAGCATATTGGCCAGGTTATCAAATACATGGAGTTTCTGAAAACTAAAAAAAGATGCTTCGTTTAATGCCGTTTGCAGGGATTGTCTGGCATCGTCATGATTACCTTGTTTTTGTAATATGGATGATTTGCTATCCAATAAGGGTAATTTATGACTGGCATCAGGCAATGTTGATTCGATAAGTTTCAGAGCATCTGCCAGTTGATTTGATTCAATTAAATTTAAGATCTCCAGATGAACAGCGGCTTCTGATCCATTGGTTAAGGCTTTAAGTTCACTAATTGTTTTTATAACGTTTTCATCATCATTCAATTTCAAGTAGCACAATCCTTTTGCGTATACCAGATAAGGATTCGCTTCATCATTTATTTGCGCTATATAACTTTGAGCCTCTGTAAATTTTTCGGCTGCCAACAAATTATTAAGATCAATTATCGGATCATGTTGCATCTTTGGCGATTGAAAATAAAAATAGGATAAAACAATGACGAGTACAGACAACATGGCAACAGCAGCAAGCAATCCATTCTTGCTTTGCGGTGGATGTCGGAGTTCTTCTAACGCGATAAGCAGTTCATTAGGCGATTGATATCGTTTATCAGGATCCTTTTCCATCATTTTATCCAATAACTCGGTCAATTGCCGGGGTAGCTCTGGATGGGATTGAGCTGGATTTGACGGATGCTCATGAATTTTTTTCATGATCATTTCCTGAGTTGTAGCCCCTTTGAATGGTAATTTATTGGTAACAATATAGAAGAATGTTACTCCAAGCGCATAAATATCCGCTCGTATATCTACCGTCTTTGCGTCAAGCACTTGTTCCGGCGCCATATAGGCAGGTGAACCAAGTGAAGTTCCTGATTGTGTTTCATGAATTTCGCTATCATCAGAATTCCCTGTTGATGTCTCTTTAGCTAAACCCAGATCGACCAGTTTGGGAATACCATCTTTGGTAATCATGATATTGCTCGGTTTGATATCCCGATGAACAATATTCAGTTTTTCCGCTTCAACTAAGGCTCGGGTGATACCGATGACAATATCTAACGCATTGTCAATATCTAACTTGTGATTATCAGCCTCCTCTAATACCTTCTGTAAATCATTGCCATCGACGTACTCCTGAACAATGAAATGAATATCGTCATCCTGATCGACGTCATATATGCGAACCGCGTTTTGATGATTTATTTTTGTTGCTAATTTTGCTTCTCGTATAAAGCGGTCAACAAATACCCTCTTTTGTGCATGCACACCTTTGATGGTTTTTATGGCAATTGGGATATCCAATGTCGGATGTCGGCCTAAAAAAACATCGCCCATACCGCCACTGCCTAATATTTTTTTAACCTCAAATTTTCCTAATTTTTCAGGTATCCATCGATCTTCAACTGGCTCTACATGAATCCGTGTTTCTTTACTTACAATGCCCTGGATATTTTTTGTTGGAGCTCTTGCCTGTCGTTCATTGATCCCATGGGGTGCCATACCGTCGGTACCTGGAGGTGAATTAAATGCGTCAATCTTTGGCTGATTCTCAGCCAATGTTACATCAATATCGGTATCAACTCCCGTGTTTTCATTCTCAGCAAGTGTAACATCTAGATCCGTGTCACCACCTGTGGGTTCATTTTCGGCCATTGTTTGTTCAAAGTCACTTTCGTTTCCCGCAACATCATCCGGCATCGTCATTTCAATATCATCATTTTTTTCATTTTGATCAGCCATAATTACACCATAATATTTAGGTTAACTGTTTCAGGAACATAACAACAATGCTATAAAAATCAATATTTGCGGATCCTCGTCTGAAACTTAAAGGATTTTCTGCCTCAATATTGACACATTTTACAGATGTTCTTTGGAGGGTCGCAGTCCTCGGCGACCAATACACATGACTTTGGAATAAACGGTCGCTGAGGACATCGACCCTCCAACGTGCTACTTGGAATCAAAGTTTCCTATTTTATTAAACGCGGCCGTACAGCGGGCGCGAAAGTTGCCTTTGAAACTTAAGCCTCGTTTGTAGTGTGCTCGCTGGCAGTCTAATCTTTTCAGACTGTAAGAGCATGAGAAGGATTGCAGGGTAAAAGAGCTAGACATTACCGGCAATGACAATCTGATGCTTAAAACGTCTTGCGTGCTGAAAAACGCACACTGACGACGTCACTACAAACGCCCGACTTAAAATTTCGGTTTATATTCGCAACGTAATTCCACGAGAAATATACGTCGTGATGTGAACGATTATGATTATTTTATAGAGACAAACCGCACCAAAGTGTGAACTCCAGCGCACTCGCAATAATCCAATCACTAACGCTGTAATTCGCGCTAACGTGTAAAAACTCCATTCACAAACCTGGAGGTTTAGGTTACTTACGGATACTGAAAGTTAATTGATCCTCCTGGTGCATCCTTGATCTTAATAAAATAAGCTTCACCGGGTTTAAGAGTTGTAAAATCGTTTGACGAACCACCGGGAACAAACTTACCGTCTCTACTCCTTATTTCCTCAACATTATTGATAATACTGGCTAACACCGTATCAATACCCCCAGCACTACTGGGCACATATCCAACATGATTCCAGCCATTCTTAAGGGGAATAGTAACAGCGCCAGCCGACTGTATTGGATTTCCATTGACCGTAAATTCTTCCCCCTCTACCGGATTAGCTTCAGAGAATTTAAACCAATAACCAATGCCATCAGTAAAACTGGTTAAAGTGTTGAGCGAGTCCGGCAAATCGGGGTCAAAGTTTTTGTTTTCACCAATAATTTGTAAAAGCTTATTCTCAGACAACGCCGGTTTAACCAAATCTGCAAATATAGTTCTGGGTGGATCTTTAGGACTGACGTTAAAGGAAATCTGATTCCAACCTTTTTTGAATGAAATCATTTGGGGTACTGTTGGTAATTTAAAGACAGCTTTAACCGATCGAACCTGTGTCATTGATAATTGAAGTACGGGGTTGGTTGATAGCTCCTGATCAGCGTCATCCAACCATTTTTCAAATTCAAAGGATTGAGTATCAGCAGTGAGCGTAGCCAAAGTTCCATCCTGATGCCATTCTTTAAAATCTGTTGTGCTAGTATTGACTTTACCACTATTTTCTAAGGCTACTGAAAGTTCATATTGCTTGACCCAGTTGACACGTAGTGTACTACTTCCAGCTAAAAAGGCGTCATCTACCGTTTGGCTGCCATTTGTCTGGTCGGCAACAAACCGTTCACCTGCCCCCCCGGCTTCTGGTGAGGTGACTGACCAATTTACCACAGAACCAAAATTATACGGACCGGGTGCAACTAACGGTGTCAGAATTGGACTACCTTTTGTTGCACCGCCAAACTCACTAACAAACGTGACATTATGAGTTTCCAAAGCAAATGTAAGTGTAATATTGGTAGGTTCACTAATTGTGAACTGAAGCGGATTACTGGTGCTTGGCTGGCTACCACTCCAACTGACAAATTTATAATGGGCGTTGGCTGCTCCAGTTAAATTAACGTTTTCACCATCAAAATACATCTCTTGCGCCGGGGTTGATAACTGTCCACCTTCTGTAGGAGTCACGACAACTGCTAAACTGTGTTGCTCTTGTGCTACTGGATCAATGGTAAAATTTTGTGTAACAATGTTTCCATTAATAGTAATTCCACTTTCGTTATCAGTCGCATAACCGGGAACTGATGTTTCCAGAGTGTAGGTTCCAGCAGATAGTAACAAGCCATATTTGCCAGATAACGCCGGGATAATTGATTCAGTGGGCGCATCCTTATTAAGAATAATATTGCCTCCAGTCACAAGCACATTATTGCTATCAAAAATCTCACCTTTTAGGAGTCCGGCTCCACCAGTGGTCGTAAATGCTTTAAGTTTATATTCGGAACCAGGACCAAAAATATTTGCATCACTATTTTTAACACGAATATAGTAAACATCGCTGCCTAAACCAAAAGTAGATGGCAGAAAGTCCATTTGTTTAACTGCTCCGTTCTCTACATCAATTCCAGTAGTGACGGGTAAATTAAAATCACTCCCTGAAAATAATTCTAAAACAGGATTGTTGTTCGAGCCCATATCAAATACCTCAACCCTATAACTGACAGCAACATCAGCATAAAAGAATACCCAGTCTTCATCCGCATTCTTGTGAAAATTATGTTCCTGAAATTCACCATCCTGTAGTAAGATTAATTGCGAGGAATTTGGATTATCATCAAACTCAAAGCCATCTGGTCCCGGGAATTGCTCCTGCGATACACGTAGATTGAATTCATTGGCTGCGGCTCTTGCACCTGAGCTGCTCTCACGTATTACCTCGACAAAATACCAACCCGTGTACGGTGGTTTCCAATTCCATATCTTTTCAGGAAAACCGCTACCCCAGTCGTCCGAACTAATGAGAACTGAATTGTCAACCGGGTTTTGAATTGAAAAGGAAAAATCAGCGTTAGCGTCCAGATCAAACAAGTCAAATGTTAGACGTTGCCCGGGAGATGCAAAGAATCGGAATTTTTTTGATCCAGACGATAACGTATCCGAAACCTTAAGACCATTTGATGTAATCCTGGTGAATACTGATGGATCGGGACTAAGCCCAGGCCCAACAGGCTTTAATATGCCATAGTAAATCGAAATTGGTGCCGGTAAGGCTGTATTTGTTGGTTTAGTTCTATCAGCGCCTGCATGTATAAGTGCTGTATAAAGCCCGGATAGTTCAAAAATGTCATGCATTGGTATGGCAACCGAATCACATGATAGCGAATTATGTCCACCGCTATTAGAATCCAGCATAACCTCATAACGTGCTCGTAATGGGCAATAAGTCAGGTCGACTTTTTTCATTAATTGACTATCACCATTGGCGGCTGTAAAAATGATATTCGCCCAGACATCCACCTCTTCCGGGGCCTCACCTTCGGGAATAGATATTTCTGATGCCCATATCTGCACAAATTCACCAATCTTCACTTCCTGACTTTCTTGAACGCGACCTATTACGGGTTTGCTATCACCTGTTATAACCAATGATCCAACAAATTTATCGTTTACTTTAGAACCATCTTGTTTCGGGTTGTAAGCGCCGTTATCATTATCGTCGAGTTGATAATTAACCTTAATACCCGCAGCACGAGCGTAAGTACGAACATTGCCAAACGCCTGTCTAATATCCCGGTGTCGCGCGATTTCCCCCCAGAACAAATCACTGAAACTCAAACCTTCTGAGCGAAAGCTCGTATCTGTAGCATTGGAACTGGTTAATATTTGTCGTGGCAGCGGAGGATTGGCTGAACTTTTCAATCCCGAAATAAAAATCCCGGAATTGTCCGCCTCAATAATTACTCTAACATTAGCAGGATCGGGACTTGCTGTTGTCTTAGTACTATTCTGAAATGTATCAAGTAATGTTTTTAACTCTCCAGGCGCCAATACACCACCGGTTACATTAGGGCAGGTGATACCTGAACTTGTACCAGTTCCAATTAAATAAATAGTTAAGAGCTCTGTGACAATACTATCATTGGTCTGGGTTAGTGCCCACTGTGTGACGGCCTCCTGCAATGTCGCCGATGTCCAGTTTTCCTCAGCCTTATCGAGATTTGCAGACGTTAGCAGACGGATATCTACTTGATCGAAATTACGAGCGAGAAGACTGGTATATGCTCGTTTGACTAATCGTTCACTATCGGCCTTTATATTTTCATCTGATTCAGGACAGTGGATAATTATTGCTTTTTCTACCGGACCCTCAACGCGAATATCAACGACTGAAGGCGGAGATAACAGGCCAAACTGATCTTGGGCAAACACCAGTATACGATATAATCCGATGCTGTCAAAACGGGTAAATGGCGCCTCATACCAATCGAGAAAACCAAGGCGCTTAAACGTTGAAGCCATCACAGACGGGTTAAATTCTGCTGTAGGTTCGGCAATAAGCTCGTAGGTAGTTCCAGAGCTATTGAGAATGTAGTTTTGCGTTATAATATCCTTCAATTCCTGAGATAATTCAGCATTTGATAATGCTTTTAGCTTTTGAAAATCCTCCTTGGAAATGACTCGCCGGGGACTACCTGGAAGCAGTTGAATTTGCGGGGAATCGGTAATTGGCAGACCATCTTCAACGATTGTAGTTAAATTAGGCGTTAAAATATAGGCTGTTACCGAGGCGATCGGTTGATTTGAAACAATATTTGTTACCCAAATCGGTAACGAATCATCCACCTTTATTGTTGCAGCAGGCATGACGACGCGAATTGACGGTCTGGTAAACGGACTTACCAGATCTTCCAGTCCGATAACCACCTTAACATTTTCAGCTACCTTACTATCAACTAGACCATCCCCGGTGTAGTCAATATTCGGGGTTTGCAGTAAACGCGCCAGACCTGCAACAGTTGATTCAAATGCTTCTCCAATTGTTTTACCGGCACTGATTTCATCCCAAAACAATTGAGAAAAAGAGACAATCCCTTCAGTGCCCTGAAAATGAGCTAGAGACGTTGGCAGCGCGGATGCCAGTACAATTCGGTCACTATTCGCTACCGCACCAGCTGAATTTGCAGATACATCATTAAACTTTAGATCACGTAAGAATCTTCCGGAATAGCAATGATCTAAAATAACGGTACATTTCTTGCCTTGGGTCTGCCAGAAGTTTAACCAGGAATTGAGCGTTGGACCATTAACCTGAACGTTATGTCGCAAAATAATTTCACCGACCTCCTTATCTGCATCATCTTTTCCGACAACACCATGATCAACGAAATCAAGTAACAATTCGTCTGCGTCTTTCGCCCAGATTTTTATTGCATTTTCAATTGACTGAGGTGTCGCAATTCCGCGATCTATGGTTGATGCAAGGTTGCCTACAGCACCATGACCAGTGCGGACAACGAGACCACGTTGAATCGTTTCAATAAGTGACCCATCCGGTGTGAGCATACAAATATTGTCAGGAACATAACCACGCTGTCTTAATACGGCATACGCCTCACGCCCCAGCCGTTCGGACGATGAGTATAATGAATCAAGGTCCGACCGGCGACCCACGATAATAATTGCTTTTCCTGTAGAATCTTCTTCAGATGTTTCGATCACGTTAGCAACAATTAGCGCACTCCTGCCCATGGCGTTGGGGTTGGAATCAACAACTCTTATTATATCTTGTGATCCAGTACCTGTCCCGGCTTGAAAGATTCTCAGTCCATTACCGGCACTCGTCAGAATCTGAGCGTTGTTGGCAAATGGGGATGTGCACGCTAATGAATTATTTGTAAATTGTCGGACAATTTTAAAAGATAAATTTGCAGATGCAGTTGTAGAGACCTCCAAGGGTTGCTGATTTCCCGCAGTAACGGTAAAGTAGCGATTTTGTAGAATGATATGATCAATTAAGTTGATTGAAAAAAACGGAGAATTGGAGCTGTTTATGGTAATGAATTCATCTAAATCCCCGTCCATATCAATATCAAAAGTAGATTTAAACGGTCTGTTAAATGTTGTGTCTTTGAAAAACGTTTGATCCAGAGCGTCTTCCCACAAAGCCTGGAGACACTTACCTGTATTCTTCAGCAACGATAGATTGCCATTGTGAGAAAGGACAATATCAAAATCTCCATCCCCATCAATATCAACCAGGAACGGGCGACTACCTGCGGGAACTGAATTTGATATGACTCTATTAGTAAAATTACCTGTAGTTGTGGAATTCCCGGTGGTATTCGATGAATCCGATTCACTCAGCGACACAAGCGTTAATGTTGTACCGGAAACAACAACCAAATCGGCTCGTTTATCCCCATTTAAATCGGCTGCATCAAATTGGGTAGCACCATTAATTAATCCTACCTGAGTTGGGCTGTTCCACTCTGGTGCCACCAGAGTACCCTTATTTTCAATGAACTGTAACGACCCATCATCCAGGAGACAAAATAGGTCCATGGCATTATTTTGATCTGCATCTTCAAATACCGACATTAAAATCGTCTTCGACGAATTTGTTGTCAGAACTGATCCAACTCCCCTACTGCTTATATCTGCTGAAAAAGGCGCACCAGCTGCAAAAGGTGATAAATTGGTATCTGCCACCAATGGATCGCTACCGGATGCGATTTCATCATCATCACTAAATCGATCCAGATCCGTATCACGACTGGCGGCATTGGTCGAATTGCCATATTCATCGATGTTAAGTAAATTATCACCATCAAAATCGGTATCATGCGCTATTGATATAACATTAGTGCCACCAGCTGAATTTGATAATAATTGACCTTCAAACCAATTTGGAAGACCATCATTATCCGTATCTATAAATTCATCAGCGCCAATATCGACTGCCGAAGAACCTGGCCGTGGCTCATTATCAATGTCATTCCCAGATACGCCACTATTTGTGCCCGCGTCAATACACGGTGAACCTTTGAGTAGATGACCATCAACGGTTAATGCAGGATCAGAATTGATATTATTAAATGCAACGTTGGCTATTAATGGATTAGTATTATCAACCCCTAAACATGAATAAATTATAGATGCAGGAATTGAACCTGCTTCAACATTAATTATATCAATATTATTATCGTTTCCATTACCATTGTCAAAGATAATACAATTACCAACTACAGCAGCTTCAGTAACAGCTCCGGATCTGATTCCTGCATCAATTTCAATCCCTGGATCATTGTTAACAATAGTACAATTTCTAACAATGCTGCCATAAGCACTGGCAATGATCAAGCCAAATTTATTTTCCTTTAATATACAATCGCTAACGATTACTTTTCCCTCTTCACCTGAAATACCTATCGTATTGTCAGAGAATCTGCTGCGACTAATCCTCGTTTCGTTTTCTCCGATCGAAATTACTGCTTCGTCATTATTAATAAAATCACAGTCAATTATAGTGACGATACTAGCACCAAAACCAACCAGGCCTTCATCATTCTCGACAATAGAACAACCCGTAAATATTGGCGAAGAATTATCGAGGCATTCGGCTGCGATGTTTGAGCCGCGAATCAGACAATTTTCAAATTTTGGTGATGAGTCTATAGCTGTTTCAATTGCTAATTTAAATCCGGAAATTGTGAATCCTTTTACAACCGTCAAATTTGTTTCGCCTGCAAAAAATATAAATCCCTGGCTATTTTCTGTCGATGCTTTTATTATGGTATTCCAGCGACCATTAACGGATGTTAAGATGATTGCCTTTCCATCAAAATCGAGATTTTCATTACCTTCACCTGAGTAAACACCATCAGCAACATTAATTGTCATACCGCTGATGCCAAAATCAATGGCCCGTTGAATCGTGTTAAATGGTGCATCAATTTTGCCAGTACCGTTGTCATCATCTCCATTTACTGTTACGTACAAATTGCGTGGCGGTGCACTTGTATTATCTTTAGGATTTCTATCAAATTGAAATTCCTGACGGTCAGTCCAGGTATCACTGTCGAAGTCAGCTTCACCATCATTTGCCGGATTGCCATCACCATCGATATCCAGAGAACCAAAAAATTGGATTTCCCAGGAATCTCTAAGACCATCATCATCAGAGTCTTTTTCAGCGTCAGGAGGCAGAAGAATACCATCAATCCAGGCTCGGTCATCACCGCCTTTAATCGACTCATCTTTGATATATTTCCATTCAAAATTGAATTCACCAGCTGATAAGAAATACGTTTGTAATTCCCAATCCAATTCACCGCTCCACTCGTCCACCTCAGTTCCGTTAATCGAAAATATGAGCTTATCGAAATCATTTTCGCTGGATATCTTTCTGAAAAAGGAAATACTGCCACCTCTGGTGCGAAATCCTTCCAGTCGCAAAATACTCGATTGGCTATTACCCGGTAAAGCTCCTGAACGAACCGAAAAATCGCCAATAAATGATTTTTCAACGGTCACGAACCAATCAGCACCCGCTAATGGAACTTCTGCACCAGCATTATTGAATTTGAAAGCCTCTGTACTAAAATTGAAGGAACTGGTCGCAATAGTTGGATTAGCAAAATCTGGGGGACTTGGATTCCAGAATTCGATTTTGGAAATCACAAGAACGGTGATTTCGCCGATATCGGTACCCCCACGACCATCACTGACGATGTAATTGAATTTATCAACACCAACAAAGTCTGAATTGGGGCTATAGGTTAGTGTTCCGTTATTATTGAGAGTGACACTGCCGTTATCCGGATCATTAACCGCTGTAATGGTCAAAAAATCGAGATTTTTATCCAAATCATTAATCAACACATCAATGACTACCGACTCTCCGCTATTGGTAAAGACAATATCAGCAATTGCGGTTGGTGGGGCATTGACAAATTCAACCGTTAAAAATACGTCTGCAGTATCTGTTAATGCTGTTGTCGCATCAATTCTATCGCGCACAGTGTAAGTAAATTGATCGGGTCCTATATAACCGGGATTTGGAATATAAATAAAATCACCAGCACCTTCATTACCAATCTCGCCATGTGTTGGCTGGGTAAAACTTGAAATCAGAATTGCATCACCATCATTGTCAATGTCATTTTCTAGCACACTAATTAAGGTTGCAGTATCAGATTTTATCTTGAATGTATCATCAATCGCATCGGGTGCATTGGGAGCATCATCAATGATTGGCGGAAATGTGATTGCATCGAGCCACACTCGATCCTCGCCATTAGTAAACGAGCCATCCTTCTTATATATCCAGGAAAATGTTCGCTGCCCCCCTGTCACTTCGAAACTGGCCTGTCGCCAATCGCGGATACCACTAAAACGCCCCTTTTCCTGCTCCACACCATCAATTTGAAATTCCAGAAAGTCCTCTTCTTTTTCTGTTGATGTTAATATGAAAAACGAAATAATTCCATCTAAGACTCCCAGAGTTAAATCTAATCGGTTTGATTCATTATCTTTAAGTGGTCTGGTGCGTATAGACCAATCGCCATCCTTCGACTCGGATTCTGTTACTTCCCAACCCGAATCACCGCTTGGTACCCAGGAAAATTTGCTCAGGTCCCCGGATTCCCAGCTTTCATCAATCTTTAAATTGGGAAAGACGATATTGTCTAACCAAACGGCGTCATCACCAGAACTGACACTCTCATTCTTTGTATAGGTCCACGTGAAGGTATGAATTCCAGGATCAACGAAAAAAAGTTCATTGAAAAATTGTGCTCGTTGGCTGCCACCGTTACTGCTTAACTGGTCAGTTGGAATCGGGTCTCCCTGATCATTGAGGATACCTGAAAATGGGTCGAGTGGTTCTCCGTCGATTTCGATTGTTTTTCCATCGATTTTGAATTCAAGTTTATCTAATATTTCGTCGGTGGTATATTCGGTTGATACTCTTAACGAAAATGCGATAAAGCCGCCTGTTGTTGGCAATGTAACCGATAGAGATGAACTCTCATTATCACCAATGAAACCCGATCGTGCCGAAAAGCTGCCAACACTGCTATGAATATCATCGATAAACCAGGGAGCATCTGACGATGGGTCTTCAGTAACCCAGAAAAATTTCTTAAAATCTTCCGTATCCCATATCTCAAAATCGGGTCGTATAAAAATGTCAACCGAGGCTGATTGACTGCCCCCATTGCCATCGGTTACCGTGTAATCAAACGAATCAAACTCGACTATCCCGGTCTTAGAAGTATACGTAAAAATTTGCGTGCCGCTATTAAATTCAAGAGTTCCGTTTTTCGGTTGAGTAAATGCTGATATTGTTAGAGAATCCCCATCAGGATCGCTATCGTTACTCAACACATCTATTTTTCCTGGAATTTCAGGTCCTATATCAATAAAATCACCTTCAAGGATAGGATTACCGTTAATCTTGCGAATATCAATTTCGACATCTGCGCCATCCTCTCCGCCTTTACCGTCAGAAATAAAATAGGTAAAATAATCAAAACCGGTTTCATTATCATTCGGCGTATATAAAAAGATACCCTCTCCCTCATAGGCGACGATTCCTATTGCAGAAGTCGGTTGGAGAAATCTTACAATGTCAATATCATCATTATCAACGTCACTATCATTGAGAAGAACATTAAATCTGATTGACGTGTTTGCTCCAGTTTCAACCACATCGTTTACGGCATTGGGCGCAGCATTCCCTGGCGATGTAATATCATCAATCCAGGCAGCGTCTGCCCCGCTGAAATTGTCAGGATTTGATGAATCTTTGACATACTCCCAAGTAAACTTCCGGTCACCCGCTGCAACTTTAAACGTAAATTGTGCCCAATCAAGATTGCCGCTCCATTGTGCGATAGGATCACCACCATCAATATAAAAATTTAAGAAATCAAATTTTGCTTCACTATCAATTTTACGAAAAAACGAAATAGTACCAGCCTCAGTAAAATTACGAGTCAGCTCCATAATACTTTTCTGATTATTCGTAATCGCTCCGGATTTTGCTGAATACATGCCTTCGTAGACAACTTGATCATCAATGTCCCAAGCTACATTGGGGCTTGGTGGAAAACTCCACTGTGCATTATCAAACGTTGCTAAATCTTCAAAGTCTTCAATTATGGTTCCCGTATCCACCGATTCATCGTCGATTATGGTATAGGTAAAAGTATCTCGATTCGAGTCTAATGTTGCACCTGAGACATTGGTTAATTCAATGATAATAGTTTCATTACCCTCGCCGCTCTCATCGTCATCAGTGATCACCAAGTCGGTTATCGTTTTTGTTCTAGCTACATTGGCATCAAATATCAAGGTACCATCTATAAAGGTAAAGTCAGTAACTTCAGTGGCAGCATCGGCTGTAGGGGTTCCGAGAACATAATCTATCCTGACTTCTTGATCATGAATAAAACTTAATGAAACAGACAATGAAACAGTGGTAACATTCTCAAGTCCATTTGATTCAGTAATATCGAATCCGATGATTGGATTACCATCGGGCGGTGTGATAGTGATATCTATGCCAGTGAAATTTAAAGTATTTCCAGCACTAATTGTTATTGGATTTGTCGGATAAACACCCCGATCTTCATTTTTATTCAATCGTCGATCCGCGGCTTGGTTCGCATCAGGCGATACATCAATAAATGCTCCAACAAAATAATCACCTTCGACAAGCCCAGGGAATGTGTAAACTCCGCTATCCGGATCCGGTATTACTTGAGCAATCGGGTTAAATTGAAATATGCTATCAACAAAAGCCTGCACAATTATGTCCCCAACCTGCGTACTATTATTCGTAATTGTTCCGGAGATAGAACCGCCCTGTGATAAGAAAAAGTTTATACCACTACTGGTAACCCCTTTGCTTAGCGTCACGGCTACAGCGCCACCGCAATGTATAGAACTCAGTGTTGGAGTCGGTGTATCTGAACCGTTAGAATTCCCTGTAGCATACCAGGCCTCAATAAAATTAGTCGATCCACGATTCACACGGAGGTAGTATGTACCAACAACAATTTTGTTCAACTCAAAGGTTCCGTCTGCGTCTATTAGTGTATCTTTAATAAGCATCGGATCAGTACACGGATCGCCACGCCATAGTTCAACTTTAAGATCTGTTCCATCAGCAAGAAACACCTTACCGGAAACCGCTCCAAAAGCATCAAGTTGAAAATTTATATTTGGTGTATTGTCCAACCCGGCTACGGTTACCGTTGATGCAGTGCCAGAACTTGCAGCGTTATCAAAATATTCATCAATATAGTCATTATCCTCTGCATCCGTGCTAACATGATAATCTCCAGCGGGTAAACCTGTTATAGTATAATTTCCGAAAAAATCAGTTCTCGCGTAATTGACTAAGAAATTTCCCGCAGCGTCTTTCGCATCGACAAACGCCGCAATGATTGGATTGCCATCTACATCGGTGACTTTCCCTGAGATCGCCCCACCTTTGGCAAGAGAAAAATTAATATTCGGTGTGTCATTTCCAATTGTTACCGTGACCGCAGTAATCAACTGGTCATCGATCTTGGTCACATTATCAAAATTTTCATTGACGAAATCACTATGATTAATCGCTGTACGGACTCGATAATTTCCTGGTGGCAACCCAGGAATAATATAATCACCATTGGTATCTGTGAAACTAGCGTTTACCCAGTTTTCAGTGCCACTGATATAGGCCTCAACCAAGCCATTCGTAATAGGTTGGTCATTTGCATCTTTCACATTTCCCGAAATAGAACCGCCAGTATCGAGCATAAAATTGACATCTGCCCGACCAGTTTGAGCAGGAACAGTAACCGGTGTGGGATTGGCATCGCTGATTTTGTTATCAAAATACTCGTTTATATAATTTTTGATTGGATCAAAAACAGATGTCCGAACGCGGTACGTGCCCGCAGGAATATTTTTGATCTTATAAAATCCTTTTGCATCGGTTGATTCACCACCGACGAATAAATCGAGTGCAAAATCATAGGCATCAACAAATTGATTTGCCAGAGGTTGGCCCGCTGCGTCAACCACTTTTCCGGAAATTGATCCTGAATGTTTACTGATGACGAAATTGATATTTTCGACACGATCTGTCCCAGTGATAGTGATTGGAGTTGCAAATTCAAAAAATAATGCGTCATCAAAATATTCTGGAGAACCTATATCAGTCGGAGGAAATATTCGAATTCTGAAATCCCCCTCAGGTATACCGGAAATAGTATAAAAGCCATTACTATCTGTAAATGCAAAACCTCCAAATGAGAAATTGCTAAATGCATTTACGCTGACATTAGCAACACCTTGCCCATTCTCACCAATAACTTGACCGGAAATAGTTCCCCCTGTTCCTTCAGATCCCGCAGCTGCCAAGGTAAAATTAATGTCAGATGTCTGATTAGGCGCAGTAATGGTTACCGGATCGGCAGAACTCGAGTCATTCTTGTTGCTGTAAAATTGGGGTGCAAAGCTTGAGTTGTTAAATGTAAGAACCTCCACTCTGTAATCACCGGAAGCCAATCCTTTTATGATATAATCACCATTGCTGTCGGTGAATCCATTTTTACCTCCGAGATTAAAGGCTATGCCAAATGCATTAACTTGTAAACCGGATATTGGCTGATTACTGCTATCAACGACACGCCCCGAAACAGATCCACCAAATTCCAAGGTGATATCAATATTAACTGTAGTATTTGGAGCAGATACCGTTATTGGTGTCGCCAACGAAAAATTGTCAGCATTATCGTAGGTTTGTGGGACAAAATCGGAGGTATAAGACAAAGATATCTGTATTTTATAATCACCAGATTTTAATCCGTTAAAGGCGTAATTCCCGATACTATCAGTTTGAGTACTGTTTGACGAGGAGAATTCGCTAAATTTAAACACAAAAACGGTTACACCACTGATCGGCTGGTTGCTGCTATCAACAACAGTTCCAGCAATTCCTCCAAGTTCCTCGAAGAACGGGTTGTATTCAAACGCACCGATATCTGCGGTTGCGGTTCCAATTCCACCATCTATTTTCCTTGCTGATATACCACGCTGATCTGTAGTCAAATTAGCCAGATCTGTCTGACTATTATTCGCTGCATCAATCGCTGGACTCGTCTTTGAAAGTGCGTGAATATTGGTAAATCCACCGATTTCATCGAATAAAAGATTACCAAGTAGAGGAATAATTGGTGTGCTTCCAGTGCCAATTTGATTAAACAATACTCCATTAATAATACCACTCAGCCCGGTATCTACGCCAATAAGATTATAACTACTGGCGCTGTTAACAATCCCAGAGACATCATCATCAACTTCAGAAGGGGCCATTGATTTTCGGTAATTTTCAGCAACGATGGTATTATGCAGAATTGTGTTGCCACTGCCTCTAAATATACCACCGCCGACGCCGCCACTGTCATCATCAAAATCAGATCGGTTCTGGGTAATCGTCCCATGAATAATCGTCAGTGTCCCGGCATTAGTAGTGTCAATACCACCGCCGCTGCCCTTTGCCTTATTACTACTGATTGTACTATTCGCGATTGAGAGTTGACCTCCAAAGTTAGCAATACCGCCACCGTTAACATCAGCCGTGTTGTTGTGAATGACTGTACCCGTTAAATTTAATCGATTGTTCTCCTCATTGAAAATGCCGCCTCCGTCTTGCTTGCACGTGTTAAAGCCAAAGTCGCAATCAATGAGATTTGCCCTGATTTCAATATTCTCTGAACCATCAAGCAATCCATTCATTAACCCGCCGCCAAATTCATCTGCAGCATTCATGGTAGCGACGACTCTTCTCAAAGTTAATCCACCCGTATTGAGTATACCACCACCACTTCCTGCCGTAAATCCATTCGTGATCCCTATATTTTCTATGACAACATCACTGCCTGATACATTAAAAACGCGACTGCTGCCACTTCCACTTATCTCCAAAATGTCTGATTCAGGTCCGCGAATAACGATATTTTTGTCAATAACCAATTCGCCACCAGTGAGTATCATTTTACCGGCAATTAATAACTTAATTACATCTCCATCTGTTGTTGTCGAAATCGCTTCCCTCAATGAACCAGGTCCATTATCATTAAGGTTGATTACATTTTTGACGATCCCGGTGTCAATAATGGTACAGATTCCCTGCCCGTCGTCTATTTCCGCATTAACAGGAGTTGCCAGGTCCAGAAAAAATGATTCAATACCTTCTTCAGATTCATCTGTTAATATGGTAACTGGAATAGTAAGCGTTGTCGTATTTGCTGGGAATGATAAGGTTCCTGATACCGCTGTATAATCTGTGCCCGCATTTGCGGAACTGTCGGTCGTTGTATAGTTAACTGTTACAACTGACGCGTCCGGAACTGATAATGAGACCTCAAACACAGCATTGATAATCCCCCCCATGCTTTCGTGGACGGTCACATCACTAACAGAAACCTTTGGTCTTTCCAGGGTGACATCATGCACATATTTCAAACTTTTAGCTCCATTCGAATCGAAGGACTCGACATTTATCTGATAGGTTGTCCCAACAAAAAGTCCGGTTAAATCTATAAGGGGACCGACTTCAGTATTCGGAGCGGGTGTAAATGCCGTGAACGAAACCGGTGTTTTGCGTTCAGTACCCGCTTCTGTTACATTATAATGAACGGCAACAATATTGGGTGGATTATTCGGATCAGTAGACTCCTTTAAAAAGGTGTGGGTATGATTTAAACTCCAGTTTCCATTTGCATCTTTACTACGAACATGCAAAACATGAATGCCATCACTAAGATCATCAACATTATTATCCAAATCAGCATTAAAATTAATTATAAGATCGGAACCGAGAGTAAGGCCAGAAATATCAACATTGTGACCGTTATCAAAACCAGGATCACTATCAAAGAAATATTCCACCGATGTAATGTTAACATTACTTGCTCCTGCAGAACTGATGGAATCTTTCAGGAATAGCGCGGAATGAACCATACCCCAATTGCCACTCGGATCTTTTCCACGGACATAAAGATAATGCAGACCGTCGTTTAGATCAGGTTTTATATCTATTAGATCGTTTACAGTGACATCTACCCCCGCTAAAAAACCGGGTAAGGGCGCACCACCTCCAAATCCAGGATCAACGTCGATAAAATATTCCGTTTCGATGACATTGCCAAATGTAGAATCATCCTTGAAAAATGGATGCGAATGCATTAAGCCCCAGTTGTCATTAGGGTCTTTCCCCCGAATGTAGAGCGTATGAAAGCCAGCGGCAAGCTCCGGTTTAATATCTATTTCATTGTTTACAATGGCCTCTGATCCGGCTGAAAAACCGGGTAAGGGAGCACCACTTCCAAATCCAGGGTCAACGTCGATAAAATACTCAGCCTCCGTTATTCTATCGGTATCAAATTCTTCCTTAAAAAATGCCTGGGGGTGAGCCAAACCCCATAGCCCATTAGCATCTTTGGCGCGGACATACAGGACATGAAATCCCGCACTTAAGCTGGAAACATCAACCGTCAAACTCTCTGTGACATCCGGTCCGTCAGTTACATCAACAATGTTTCCGGAAAAGCCGAACCCCGGATCAACATCAAAAAAATATTCGTATGCAACAATATCAACCAGAGCATTTCCCTGAGGAATAATGACAAATAGACAAAGAATTATTAGTATGAATTGCTTTATATTAGTTTGATATTCAGTCATCATTCTCTCCAATTCCTTTTTCAAGAATAACCTGAATTTGATCTCGCAATTTTGAAACATCTTTTTGTGTTACTTCCCATACTGCAGATAAATCTACACCCATGTAATTATGTATAAGAATATCCCTTAAACCGGCAATTCGTCGCCATTTTATATCTGGATAATCATTTCTTAATTGATTTGAAATATTTTTTGTGGCTTCTCCAATTATCTCCAATTGTCGTATTATGGCATCCTGCCAATGTGATTCCAACATAAAGGTTTCTTTGCCAACGGAAGTGTAAGATTCAATTTTTATTATCGCATCCATTATATGTTGTAAATAGATAGTGTCGTTTTTCACAAATTGGTGGCTTCTTTTATGATTTTATCTCGTATGTAAGGGCTGATTGAATGTTCAGTAAGTACGTCGACTTTGCAATGACATAAGTCCTCCAAATCCTGTTTCAACGCAATAAGATCCAAAAGGGATCGTCCTTCCTCTAAATTAACAAGAATATCAATGTCACTTTCTGGCCTATTTTCACCTCTGGCAATAGAACCAAATAGTCTCACATTTGAGGCGCCGTATTTAGCTGTAATGCTTAGAATTTCGCTTCGTTTCTCATCTTTAATTTTGCCTGGAGTATTCAATCTTTATATCTCTGTTCCTTTTCAGTAGAGCCTTTCGACCTTTGATAAAATTCCGATTAACTTCATGCAGTTTCCAGCATCAATCATTTTCTAAAAACCTATTCCCTTGCCTTTATCTTCATATTAAATCTTAAATCCGATGAATTTGTCGCCGTTGAACTTGATCTAAATGAATAAATTGTTGGCAATGGTGCTATGCCAGATAACACATAAGGATTCGAACCGCCAAACATACCGATATCCAAAAAGTCATCACCAGCGTTAATTGCAGGGGAACTGGCTTTCAATTGCCATTGGCCATCTGTGGTGCCGCTCCCGACAAACACGCTGGACATACTGACGTTTGACTGATTTCCGTTCGTGGTACCAAACTGAGTAGAATTTGCTATATTATTGATTATACCATTGTTATCACCGGATAAGCCACCAATGTCTCTTGCAATGTTATTTTTGATTGTTGAATTACTTACAGTTAATTTACCAAAAAATACATTGTTTTTAATCACTGTTGCCACCGAGGTTACGATTGCGTCAAATTGCCTGTCGTCCATTTGGATATAATTATTTGAAATTTCGAAGCTTGAATTGCCTGGAGTATTTATACTGATTCCATGAGCACTGTTATCGGACCAATCACTTAAAATGTAGTTTTGGGTAATAATCGTGTTAGGGGAATTCTTCAAAATTTGAATATTATCGGTAGAATCAGCGAAAAAACGACAACGTTTTAGAGTAATATTACTATCCTCAATCGTAGCTTGTCCTTTAAAATATAGTCCTGTAAATGACGAACCACTGGAACCAGGATTACATGTCAGTCCATTGATCTGTGCATGCGTATTATCTGCACGAGTATCCAAATTTTCGGCTAAAAAATATCCTGGCCCAACAAAGTGAAGTTGTTTACTGACTGTTAGAATGGGGTAATCTGCTGCACCCCTGACATAAATTGTGTCACCTGATGAGGCTGCATCATGAGCCGCTTGAAGTGTCGAATACATATGAGTTGCTGATGTATCATGGCCGAGATTACCATCTACAATTAAGGTGGCGGATTGAGATGAGAAACAAACCAGTAACTGGGTGATAAATATGATGGTGATAATGTTATTTTTCATAATAATTTCCTTTTAGTTTTATATTTATGGAATTTTATCAACCTAGTCAATTTTCATTTAATGTTGGAGTAGGTCTCCGACCGGCGATCTTTATCATTTTGCTTGCAGTTAGCAGACTTACCAGTCGCCGGAGAGATACCGTCTGCCACATTAATCCTTCCAACATATAAACCGTTTTACATGTTGAACCGCGCTCTATTTCTTTATTTTAAGGCATAATTCTTTATTCCTAACTTTGATTTACTGCATACTCTGGAGTTGACTCCTTAATTTCATCAATACTTTCATCAGGTGGTATGGGAAAATTGAATACGGCTGCTAAGTTCAAATTCAGATCAGAGAATGTCGGACTGGAAAGATTATCCTCGTTTGAGAACACACCATTGATTTCATAAGCGTGATTTGATAACAACAATACCTCCATTAATGAGGGGTATGGGGTAACAATCCAATACTCCTTCACGCCAAATTTTGCGTATAACTGCGTTTTCCGCAATCGGTCATGCCTTAGGCTAAACGGTGAAAGTATTTCGATAACCAATGTCGGCGGTCCGTCAATATGCGTCTGTTTGATTTGATTGGGGTCGCAAACAACCAGGATATCAGGTTGGACAATATCGGTCTCAGATAACTTGACATCCATCGGCGCCGGAATCACTTTACACGACTTATTTTTCAAGTAGTTATAAATCTGCGCGTGAAGACTACTCAGTATTAATTGATGCCTTGTTTGTGGACTTGGAGACATCGCATACGCTTCGCCATCCACTAATTCCCAGCGCTGATCATCTGGCCAATTCTGGTAGTCCTCCCACGTGAAGGAGGCATGTTTATTGTTTAAGTATTGACTCATAATTATGACCGCGAATCTTCGTTAATTGTTGCTGATATTTTTTAAATTATCCAAATCAATTAGGTCCTGTGGTCTGCCGCTTGCCGTTTTAGCATTGATTAAATCACTTTTCGATATAATACTAATGGGAATACCATCGTAAGAACTTTGAATTCTGTTTTCCCAGGCATCATCAAAGCAGACACCTTTAATACTCATAAGAATATCAATCCTATTTGGTTCTATCCCAATTTGATAAATCATATCAGGATCGATAAAATCTTTAACAGTTATATTTTTTAGAGGTGCGCCAAATTGCATTAGTACCTTATATACTCTTTTTGCATTTTCTTCTGATGGTTGAACCAATATGTCCATGTCCTTTGTATACCGGGGCTCTGTATAAAACACCACGGCATGAGCTCCTACTATAAGGTAGCTAACTTTTTCGTCTAATAATAGTTTGAACAGATCTTTGTAATCTTGATTCGCCGGCATTTTTTCCTTTCATATATTCTGCTTCAGAGATCATGTCCCACATTGCAGAAAACCGACCTTCATGGCCCACTTCCTGCCAGAATTCACGATCAAAGCTTCTATCGTCATCATTTCGTCTGATTAATTGTTCTTTAATTACTCGTTTCATTTATATTATTGCCCGGGCTGGAAGCCCCTTCCCATATTTTAAAAATCAGTTTCAAGCATCCAGCAACCGGTATCCATCCCTTTTTTAATTATTCGATTTTGTCTTTAACGTCACGTCCAGTCCGCCTGCTGCCGTGCCAATCGCCGGTGCAATAAAAGAGTAAATCGATGGTATGGCTGGAATACCCGATAAAACGTAAGGCGATGGCCCGCCGAACATTCCCATATCCTGACCATCAAAGCCGGCGCCTTTCGCAGGTGAACCGGATTCTGCTAATTGCCATTGTCCATCCAAACTGCCCGTCCCAATAAAAACGGTTGTCATAACAATATTTTCCAAATTCCCATTGGCAGTCCCAAATTGAGACGTTTCACTCAAATTATGAGTGGAAGAATTATCTGCTCCCTGAAGCTCTGTTGTAGTGGAACGCAGTAAGTTTCCGACAATATTATTGGTAATTGTTGAATTACTTACGTTTATGTCACCATCAACAACATTATTACTAATAGTAATTCCAGCAACTGAAGAAATTGCATCATCAACAGCACTAATGAAATTATTGGAAATTAATATGCCGGAACTTCCGCTTTCTTCGACATAGATAGCATCCGAACTGCTACTGCTATTTGTGTTTTCAATGTAGTTTTGGGCGATGATTATATTGGATTTACTGTTGTGTATCGTAATAACCCTGCCGCCACCTTGAGTACTAGATATCAGGTTTCTTCTCAATGTTATATTGCTATCTAAAAAATCGATGGTGGGAGAAGAAAAATTAATGTGAAATCCCGTAAATGTTGATCCAGCTGATCCGATTTCAAAATCTATGCTGGAGGTTTTTGCGGTTTCTCTGTTTGCTTGGGTATCTATATTGCCATGAATAGGAAATCCCGGACCAATAAAATGAAGTCTTTTGGTTAAATCAAGCGTGCCATAACTCGCTCCTGATCCACGAACATATACCGTATCGCCATTCACCACGCTTGTACTACTATTTACCGCAGCAAGTGTCGTGAAATCTGCAGCGCTGCTGCTTCCTGGATTATTATCGACCTGCCAGATTTTATTGTCTCTTATTCTAACAGTAATACTCGTATCATTTTGGTCAGAGGTGACAGTGATGACATACGTTGCATTTTCAGCAGCCGTATCATTTGTATAAAGAATATTTTCGGTGCTCCCGCTTGCAGGTGCTGTTCCAGTGTTTGGGAAGTCAGCATTCCACCGTAATCCGGTCGCGGGATCAGCGGTAGAATTACCATTCACATCCCAAGTTCCAATTACTGCCGTTGGACTATCCTCATCAGCAACTGAAAATGAGATACTATCACCTTTGAGAATCAATGATTTATCGGCTGTTAAAGTAATTTCTGCAATGGTGCTGTTTGTGAATAAAATTGACAGAAGAAATAGTGAAAAACACCTGACGATGCCGATTTGATGGTTAGAACTTGTGTTCATGATGAATCCTTTCTTTATTGAACAATGATTGGTGAAAAGTGAATAAGAAACAGTTGATAGTAAGAAGTGAGAGCCGAGCGTAGCGAAACGACCGGAGGCAACTGATTAGAGAAATGTAAACAGTAAACAGTGAACAGTGAGAAGTAAATAATGGAGAGCGAAACAGGATAAATTCACGAAAGGTGCAAATCGGTGAGTCAGAAATATATGGATTATATCTATTAATAAAATTGATAATCATTAGGTGCATAGCTGTTATTTTTTATTATCTCAGAAATATTACTATAAGATATTCCGTGTCAATAGCTTACTTTAAAAATAATATTACCTTCAGCTGCGCTTCTGGAAGAATAACCCAAAAAAAAGGCTTGTCAAGAACTATGAAAAATTTTCCGGGTAAAATATTTAATTAAGGACTCTTGCTTAACTCTATTATAGTGTCTGTCCAGAAATGGGGATGCTTCACAAGATAGTTTACACTTTTGAGTATGCTGTGATAGAAAATGCAAAAAAAATAATATCGAATATCGAACAAGGAATGTAGAATCATGAAGTTTTTTCCTTCGTCATTCATAATTTCTTGTTCGATATTCAA
>JAJFLO010000532.1 GCA_021772675.1 Verrucomicrobiota bacterium
TTGAATATCGAACAAGAAATTATGAATGACGAAGGAAAAAACTTCATGATTCTACATTCCTTGTTCGATATTCGATATTATTTTTTTTGCAGTTTCTATCACAGCATACTTAAAAGTGTAAACTATCTTGTGAAGCGTCCCCATTCCTGAACGAATTTCACCTAGCAGTCTGTCGGACTTTAACATTAAACTATTCCGCTGTAGTTCGGCTTTCCAATTCGCGATCAAGTGCCAATAATGAAGCAACATCCGTGTCAATCAGTTTCAATTTTTCGACAATATTTCTCGATGTATTTTCTTCTTCAATTTGTTCGGTTAAAAACCATTGGAGATGCGCTTGAACGGCAAATGCATTTTCCTTATGGGCTATATTATATAATGCGTTGATAGATTTTGTGACATGCATCTCGTGACTAAGAACCTGCTCAAATAACGCCAGTAAAGAAGGATATTCGGATGGCGGCGCTTTGATTTCTTTTAATACAATCTTTTCATCGCAGTCAATCAAAAAATTGTAAAGCTTCATTCCATGCCCTGTTTCCTCAACACTTTGCATATTTAACCAGGAAGCAAATCCAGAAAAATTAATACCTTCACAATAGGCAGACATTGATAAGTAAAGATAAGATGCATAGAACTCATTATTAATCTGATCATTAATCGCGTCAACTAAAACTTTTTTCATCATGATAGGCCTTCTTTGAGAGTTAAACTTTTTTTAGGTGTCAGGTTTCAGTGTTCAGGTGTTAAAAACCCGTGCTAATGATCTTCAATCTTCTGAAACCAAGTTTCGTTTTATATTAACCAAGACCGAGAATCGGAGGCCTTGATAGTCGCTCCTTTGAAACTTAAGGGTTTTGTTAGGTTTTGGGTGTCAGTGTTCAGGTTTCAGATCAGGTAGTTCCAAAGTTATTTTCCTGACACCTGACACCAAGTGTCTTATTCTATTAAACGAGGCCGAATAACGGGCTCGCAAATTGCTCCTTTGAAAATTAAAAATTTTCAGGTTTCACTATTCAGGTGCCAGATCGAATTATTTAATTCAATTCTGAAACCTAACACTTGAAACCAATTTTTTTAGCCAATTAAGCGAGACCGCGAAATTGGTGGTCTTAAATATCATTCCTATGATATTTAATAGTCTGACACCTGTTATTTCTATACAATTGATATAGATGGTTTACATTAACAGAGCATGTATTCTATTGTTCGACACCATTATACCGCTAATGTTTAAGTAGGATAGTAATGTGATTTTTAAAGCGCACGCATGATCTTAACCAGCTCTGCCGGAGCATTTGTCCCCAAATAGTAACGACTTAGAATACAAATTTATAGACTCTCAAGTCAATGCAAAACACGGGCTGGGCTAAGTTTGTAGTCCCGCCTTCAGGCGGAAGTTTTAATGATGCTTCAGCGAGTGCGTGTCACTATTGCCTCGCTAAAGCTCATCTGAGACTTCCGTCCCGCTACTGCGTGGAGCGGGACTACCAACGCCCACTCCTCCAAGGTAGTGATGTCACATACATATGTACTTTTTTGGCAATAACAACAACTTAGCCTGCATTATGCATAAACTTTAGCAATGAGAGTCGAAAGATTGCTTAAGGTCAATGAATTATGGCATTTATCCACGTACAGGAATAGTGTTGAAAATCCGCCGTGGTGGAAACTATTTCGAACCCGAATAATGGTGTAATTCATTGAGATTATGTGATATATTGACTCGTAATAAAAAGTTTATGCATAATGCAAGTTAGAATATAAATTCCTAGACTATATAATTTATATTAGTTAGAATCTACAAATTTTCAACTGTGAATTAGTTGAATGAACATAAATACAGACTTAGGAAAAATCAACTGCCCTGCCGCAAGCAAGCCTGGTATGAAACTCCTTGAAAAACGGTTAAACTCGACGCAAACATCGGAAAAATCAAACCAGTGATTGAAACTAAATGATTGATTTATTCTACAAACTAACATTATCATTTGCAGTTGTCAGTATGCTGTCGTTTATCTGGTTCAGTTATGGCAAAAACCGAATGGTTTTTTCTGTATCGACCATCACATCTATTTTTACATTCCTCTTCTTATCGATTGTTTTATTAAGCTTGAAGATCAGTCATGGCCTGGCAATTTTGACCATCGAAGGCACCCGTTACTTGATATTGTCGTGGGTAATTTTGTTGATTTACTATGTTGCTCAATATCACTATAAAATCCGCTTACTTGGATCCATCATAGTGCCGATTGCATCGATGTTAATTATTATGTCCACATTCAGCGCAGAACACACACCAAGAATCCCAATACAGTTTAGTAATCTATCCACCGTTTCACACGTAGCCCTTGTCTTCATTGGCTTAGCATTGTTATTTTTATCCTTCGCAGCATCGCTGCTATATTTCATTAAACTCAACGCATTAAAAAAACACCACGCCTCCGTACTGGATGGTCGCCTTCCATCGTTGCCTGTAATTGAAAAAATGACCGAATCCGCCTTCAATGGGGGTTATCCCATCTTTACACTTGGACTAATTCTTGGAATTTTGTACGCCGGGACCATGCTTAAAGCTGGCTGGTTTTATGATGCAAAAATAATCTGGGGATTAATTAATTGGATGATTTATTCAATCTTATTTTTCCTGAAACATATCAATGTTCTCAAAAATCAAACGTTTGCTAAGGGCATAATTTTACTATTTATATTTATTTCTGCCTCCTTTACCTTCTCAAAACATGACATGTTTAAGCTTGCATATGAAAAAAACACCGTGCCAGTTGAGCTAAAGGAAATACCAAATGACTGACATATTTATCATTGGCTTAAATCATAAATCAGCACCCATTTCAGCAAGAGAACAATATGTTTTTTCCCCGGACAGGCAATTAAATATACTTAATATAATCAAAGAATGTGTTAGCGAAGCCGTGCTACTTTCTACCTGCAACCGCACTGAACTGATCTACTCAACGCACGATGAAAATCACCATACTAAAATAAAAGAAACCTTTTGTTCTCAGGGAAAGCTGACACAAAAAGAAACTGACAACTTTTTTTATTTCCATAAAAAACGGCAGGCGCTAATTCATTTATATCGCGTTGCATCTGGACTTGATTCACTGGTTGTCGGCGAAACTCAAATTTTAGGACAAATTAAAGACGCCTTTACTCTTTCTACTAACGCAGGATTTTCAGCGAATCAATTAAATTGTGTGTATCAACACATGCTCAACACTTCAAAAAAAATCAGGCGTGATACTAAAATAGGAGCAGGATCTACATCCGTCGGTTCGGTCGCCGTCCAGTTAGCCTGTAATATATTCAGTTCGTTGTCAGATAAAACTGTCACATTGGTTGGCGCTGGAAAAATCTGTGAGCTTGCAGGTAATCATTTTGCAGACCAGTGCATCAAAAAAATTTATGTCGTAAATCGCAGTATCGACCGTGCAAAAAAATTGGCTGAAAAATTCACCGGTGAAGCGTATCCATTATCAGAGCTGCAATTAATTTTAGAAAAAACTGATATTATTTTGACATCGGTATCCGATCAACCTGCAATGATTACCAGAGATATGATCGAAAACGTCATGCAAACCAGAGAAAGTAAACCATTATTTTTGATTGATATTGCTATGCCCAGAAATATTGATCAGGAGGTCAATCAATTACCTGACGCGTATCTATATAATATTGATGATCTAAAACAACTTGCTGATGAGAACCTGCATGAAAGAGAAAAAGAAGCGAAAAAGGCTGAAAAAATTGTTCTTGAAAAAGTAGATAAAATGCACAATAATGGAGAAATTGCAGGTCCGTTAATTCAATCCTTACATAAGCGTGTTTCCTTAATAAAGGAAAACGAGTTAGAGCGTCTTTACCGAAAAAATGAGACTTTATCCGATGCCGATAGAATTAATATTGAGCAAAGTGTTAATCAGATTGTCAATAAGATTCTGCATGACCCGATTATTTCTTTAAGGGAGGGACTAAACGAAGATCGCGAGGGCCAACACAAACTATTAAATCTATTTAAAAACTTCTTCAATCTTTAACGTGAGTAACGTAGGCATTCTTGCCTGCGATTTATATTTTTTAGCAGGAAAAACGAACGGTTTACAGTCCGGCAAAATCAGGGGAGATGCAGTGAGTACTGCGCTCCACCTTACCGCCGCATGTTATTCGTAATGTTTCAAGAACAAGCGATGAGACTGCAAGGAAATCCATTGGAAGTTCACAACTTCAGTTGTGTTCTTTAGGTGATGGGAATAACACATCTGCCCCCACGCAAGAACGGGCCTAGCAAACCCTTATTCAAGTGAGATCAGGTTCGATTGAAAATCTAAACGGCCTCAGCAGCAACAACATTTACTTTTCGGTTATGCTTATTGAATTCGACAATACCATCAATCTTAGCATATAACGTGAAGTCATTCCCCAGACCAACATTATTCCCCGGATGAAATTTGGTGCCGCATTGGCGAACAATAATCCCACCTGCTCTAATTTTTTGGCTGCCATAAACCTTAACACCCCTCATCTTCGGGTTGCTATCACGTCCGTTGCGGCTGGCGCCTTGCCCTTTCTTATGTGCCATAATACAAAATCCTTTGTGAAAATTTGCTAAAAAATAGTGGATCCATAGGTTAAATCATAAACAAATATTATCAAGTTTAAAGACCTGAAAAACTAACACATTTTAAAAAAACAGCAATAGCCCGACTCATTCGCACAGTCTCCGCTCAAGACCACAAAATAACCTAGTGACGCAGTAGAAGATACCTTTTCAATTAAGATATTAAACGCAAATCATTTATTAACAGCTCTTGGAGAAAATAGATGAGAAAAGCGGGCTTAGGGCTCACAAATAAATAACTTGGATAATTTCGCGCTCAAATTTATGTCAGGTATGGGCGATCTAAATGACGTGAAGATAAGATGCGAAAAATCCAAGTTATTTATTTGTGAGCCCTAAGCACAGGATCCGGGGTCATAGATTCTTATTGACGTCACTGTTTTTTTGCTGATTTTTTCCAATCACACTGCCCCATGGCGGAGCTGGGCCTCCTTCTCAATGGTTTTGCGCAGGTTCGGCTCTTCGTCTAACAAAACTTTGAACTGGAATCGACTGAGACTGAGCAGAACCGTATTGGCCAACGTTCGGATGGTTGCATTGCGTGGAACGCGCTCAAGCAGAGCCATCTCGCCAAAATAGTCACCGTCCTGAAGCAAGCGCGAATACTGTTTGCCATCGTCTTCACAGCCTAGTTGGACCTCAACCGTGCCGCGCACAATAATATAGAACTTGTCGCCTCTGTCGCCCTTCATGAAAACGATTCGATCGGCAGGCAAGGTTTCCGTGACAAACATGGAAGCCACTGACTTCATACAATCCTCGTTGATTCCGCTCAGCAGGGGAATAGTCATTAGACGGTTGGGGGTGACCTCAGCTACCCCATCTTCAGTAGAGAAGCTAAATCCGCTCTGCTTCTCCCAAAGTGTAGTGTAGGTACCGCCGCGCGCCAGCAACTGGTCATGGGTTCCCTGCTCGACTACGCGACCATCTTCTACCACGAGGATAAGATCCACGTCGATGATAGTCCGTAGCCGGTGCGTGGTCGAGATCACAGTGCGTCCACGGCCGAAGCGGGTCAGAGTTTCGTTGACCGCCGCCTCGGTAGCGGAATCAAGGGCAGAAGTGGCCTCATCCAGTATTAATAGTGCGGGATCGTGCAGGATCGCCCTAGCAATGGCAATCCGCTGGCGCTGGCCTCCCGACAGATTACCGCCCCATTCACCAACCTGCGTCTCGTAACCTTGGGCCAAGCTATTGATGAACTCATGGATTTCAGCTTGCCGAGCCACCTCTTCCAGACCAGTTTGGTCTATTTCCGGATTGCCCATGCAGATATTCTCGTAAAAACTGGAGTTAAACAGTATCGTGTCCTGCATGACCACGCTGGTCTGCTTGCGCAAGGAGGTTTCACTGATCATGGTCAGGTCGATGTCATCGACGCTGATTTTGCCGCTGCTGGGCTGATAAAGGCGCAAAATTAAGTTGAGGATGGTGCTCTTCCCACAGCCACTGGGCCCGACAATGGCCACAGTCGTGCCAGCCGGAATACTGAAACTAATCTTTTTCAGGGCCATCAATTTACTCTGATCGTAGACGAAACACACCTTGTCGAACCGGATCTGGCTAAAAGGTGGAAAATCCACATCATGAGACCTCTCCAGGTCAACCGCACGAGCATCAAGAAACTCGTTGATACGCTGTAGTGCCGCCGAAGCTGGCAACAGATCCGGAACTGCGCTGGAAATATAGTTAGCAGCATTAGAGACGTTGAGCAGTAAGGCCACGAACCCCACCAGCGAGCCTATCGTCAGATGGCCGTTGATGCTCAAATAGCCACCGAATCCCATGACCCCGATTTGTAGCAACTGAATCGTCTGGCTAGAGGTCCGGCCTATCAGAGAAGAGGTGACGTAGGCACGTTTAGCGCTGGTGGCCAATTTGCCGAGATCGGCGCGAAAAGCGGCGAGTCGGAGTTTTTGTAGCCCAAAGACCCGGATCACGACGGATGCGCCGATATTTTCGGAGATGACTGCGCTGATCTCGGCCTCAGAATTCTTACGCTGGTAATTCTCGGTCTGCGCTTTGCCGCTGAGAATGCGGGGCCCTATCAAGGCGATGGGCAGACAGGCAAACGTGATCAGAGCGAGGTGCCATTCTATGACGAACAGCAACGTCACTGAGGCCACCAGCACGATGAAAGAGAACAGTACGGTGGGCATGGCGCGCAGATAGGCAGTCTCGATCGCGGCCAGATCGTTGGAAAACAACGACATCAAGTCACCCGAATCGCGCTTGTCGTGAAAGGATGAGGGCAATCGTTGCAGGTGTGCAAACATCCTGAGCCGAAAATCGTTGAGCACACGAGCGCCGACACCAGCAGTATAGCGGTCCTGAACCAAGCCGGCCACTAGGTGAATAGCCCAGGCCAATGACAACAGTACCAGGATTTGCCACACATAGGCCGTATCAGAATGAGCGATGGCCCCGTCAAAGATTTGTGAGTAGCCTATGGGTAAGAACGCGCGGAAGGCAGCCTGAATCAGCAATGCGGCCAATATAATGCCCACCTGCTTCCAGTAAGGCTTGAAAAAAAACGCTGAGGCGGACACAAAACCAAACAATCCCATTGCTCGAGTCTTCGGGTCATTAGTTTTGTTGTTAGCCATGTCAACTGCTCCTAAGTTCTGGATCCCGTTCGAAAAGCTACCGCAATCACGTTGAGAGCGCTTTTCGAATGGACTCTAGCCTGGATTATTCATAAACTTTCTATTACGAATCGTCATATCGCATAATTTTATGAATAATCCAGGCTACCTAATATTTTGGGATGATTCCAGATTTAAATCGATGGGTTTATATTTTTATATCTTTTTCAAATTTAATACCTTAAAGCTTCTCTTCTAGTCCGCAAATTAAATCAATCTAGAATTAAACCCAAAATGGGTAGTCAGTTCATAAAACTTGCATTTCCAGTATCTAAATTTTGAATGTTTTGAGTATAATGCAGGACTAAAAAAGTTACTGATTTATCATTGGTAATTTATTATTGTTCAGGCTTTAAGCTCTCCTTGGTCACCAACGATTAATGAATTAATTATAAATTTGCACAAATGCTATGTTTTATTGATATTTCCCTGACCAAGTAGTAATAATAAGTAATACTATTAATAAAGGAAAAATTGGATGATAACTACGATTACTACAAAAGGGCAGGTTACCCTGCCTATACGAATTAGAAATCAACTCCGACTATCACCAGGAGACAAATTGGATTTTTTTGTAACCGATGAAGGACACATTGAAGCTGTTCCTGTTAAGGAATCAGCAAATAAGCTTAAAGGATTTCTACCAACTCCAAAAGTAGCTAAAGCGACATTAGAAGAAATCCAGCAGGGTATTATTAAAGGTGCAACCAAACAGTGATCGCTATTGATACGAATGTTTTAGTTCGTTACATTGTCCGAGATGATCCGAATCAAAGTGTAACTGCTGATAAATTGATTGATGATACATGCTCCGAAAACAATCCTGCAATTATCAACCATATTGTTCTTTGTGAAACCATTTGGGTTTTGGAATATACTTACGGATATAAACGAAAACATCTTGTGCCGTTGCTAAAACAAATTTTGTCCACAGATTGTTTCGAAATTCCCAATAGCTTTTTAGTTTGGAAAGCAATTTATGATTACGAAGCAAATAATGCTGATTTTTCTGACTATCTTATCTGTCATAATAATAAATTGTCGGGGGTTGAAACAACTTATACATTTGATAAAAAATTTGCTAAACACAAGCACTGTAAACTACTTTCCTAATCCGCATATTCATGAATCGGTAATTATTAATACTTAAACTTAAATGTATGAATGAGTTATGCTATAATTTTCAAATTACAAAATGTTTTTTTACCTAACCCAGATTTCTCACAATACTTCTGTTACAAAAGCGTATATTACCTAAATTCAAAGCCTTAACTTGTCTCGCGATTCTGCTTAGCAGAACTTGACACACTATCATCCCCTCGTCTACGTCAAACCACTGAATGTAGGCAATCTAACCTGATTAATTCATGCGGTTTCGTCTCGAGAGTGCTTAGCTTACTTTAGATCAATGAGTTATGTAGGTTCCGAAGGTGAAGGAATAGTGTTGAAAATCCGCCGTGGTGGAAACTCTTTCAAGTCTTTGGGTTCTTCATAACTCGCTTATATGAAATGAGATATGCGCACGCAGTAGAAGCCGCATGAATTAATCAGGCTAAGCTTTCTCACCACAAAGTTTGTCAGAAAACCAGGCTAACCGACTAAATATTGGAATCATTTCACCCTTCGAGCGATGTCATTGGACTGTATCTGTTTCATTAGGAATGGTTTGCAATAGTTACTACAGCTCTATCCCCCCTGCCTAAGATCTACAACATACTAACATCGTGAAATATTCGGGCTAAGCAAATATAAAATGGCTTAAATAGTTATAAACAAGCAAAGTATTACTGACGTCTGCCGAATCGTTTTTCGAGTTCCTTGAAGGATAAATTGATCATCGTGGGCCGACCGTGAGGGCAGGTAAATGGTAATTCCATAGCGCTTAGTTCCTTAAGCAAATTATTCATTTCCTGTTCTGTCAAATGGTCATGAGCTTTTACTGCAGCTTTACAGGCGATTTTGGCGATCTTACTTTCATCAGCGCGTTTAGGGGATGCAGGTGAATTGCGTAATTCATCAACAATATCCATTAACAGTCCGGAGATGTTATCCTGCGGAAAATGAGCAGGGATTGCGGATATGATAAATGTATTATTTCCAAAATTTTCGATTTCAAAACCCAATTTAACTAGCTGGCCTAGATTGTCTACAATGATATTGGCATCAGCATTGGAAAAATCTAACGTAATTGGAATCAATAATCCTTGCCCAATTCCGTCCTTTTGTTTCATTTGATTTAATACTTTTTCAAACATAATCCGTTCATGGGCCGCATGCTGGTCAATCAACACCAATCCGTCATGGCCTTCGGCCAATATAAACAGATTTCCAATGGCACCAAGAATTCTCAAATTCAGTAAATTATTATTACACACTGCTGAAACTGAGGTACCGTCAGATGTTGATTGAAATTTGGAGAGATCAGTATTTGCAGGAGTAAACGTGGCCTCGCTACCAGAATTTTTACCGACATCAATATTATTCAATACATCATTAACTAATACCTGAGGAGAATTTTGAATCGGTGGCAAATCCACCAATGATGGTTGTGAATCGGGAGCGTTTTCAGCTCTAGTGGAAGAACCGGATTTAGTTTGGTTACTCGATTCATTCTGATATACATTTATCGTTGGCCCGGGTATTGGACGTTTCGTTTCAACAATGTTCTTTAGCGTTCGGTCAATGCCATTTCTTATGACATGACCAACGCTATGTCCATCACGAAAACGAATTTCTTTTTTAGCTGGATGTACGTTGACGTCTATAAGAGTTGGGTCAAGCTGCATAAATAATAAGACTGGTGGATACCTGCCTTTCATAACCAAAGTATGATAGGCGTCTTTGATGGCATAAAAAATCGTATTTGAGGTGATAGGCCGCCCGTTGACAAAGGTACGCTGATCTTTACGTGATGATCTGCTCAAACCGGGACGCGCAATAAATCCGCTCAAATTAATGCCATTTTCATTAAAATTTATCGGCAGCATGGCGCTAACGGTATCTTTGCCGATCAACATTGTTGCCCGAGTACGAATATCGCTCTCAGCCTGCACAGAAATAATGGGTCGCTGATCAAATGAAAGTTGAAATCCCACATGCGGATTAGCCAGAGCTATAAGTAAGACAATTTCAGTGATATGAAATTCTTCTGTGTTAATCGTTCGTAGAAACTTCTTCCGCGCGGGTATATTATAAAAAATATTTTTGATTGTTATCGAAGTCCCGGATGCACAACCGATTTCAGAAACACTTTTTATTACCCCCCCACTAATCAAAACTTCGGTTCCTACGGTTTCATCAGTAGTTTTAGTTCGAAGCTCAAATCGACTCACCGATGCTATGCTTGGCAATGCCTCTCCTCGAAATCCAAAACTTGCGATTGACTCAACATCGTGTGCGGTTCGAATCTTACTGGTCGCATGAGCTTCGATGGACAACAATGAATCTTCGGCATCCATTCCACACCCATTGTCTATCACCTTAATCGACGATCTACCCCCTCTTAAAATATTGATGGAGATCTGAGTGGCACCTGCATCCAGTGAATTCTCAACTAACTCTTTTACTACTGAAGCGGGTCGTTCAATGACCTCACCAGCTGCGATTCGATTGCTTACGTCTTCAGGTAAAATTCTAATTTTACTCATTGTCGTCGATTATTGATTGAATTTTTTTATAAGCAGCAAGTTCCGAAATGGGTTTTGACCATTTGGTATTGACAAGTTTCAAGATGTCATCTCCGAGCATTTCATGTGCCTTGAACAAATAAGATTCTGCCTGTTTGGTTGCTCCCTGCTTCATTTTGAGACACGCATAAATAAAATAAAACGCACCTGAACTATCTTCTCCTAACCTATTTAACCCTTGGTTAAGGGTTAACTCCGCCTTTGCAAATTTTTCGACAGACAAATAGGCAATTGCAAGATTTGTGTATGATTCTATCGCATCTGGTCGATGATCAAGATATTGTACAAAATAGTTGCACGCTTCATTATATCTCTCACCTTGAAATACAATTTCTCCAATCGACCTTAATGTTTCTGCATTATCCGGATTAAATAAAAGTGCGGTTTTAAAAATATCTTCCGCCTTTTTATACTCTCCTTTATTAAGCAATTCGTAACCGCGTTCCAAAAAATCGTCAATGCTATAATCCGGAGCCTTCTCTTCACTTGCAAATTGAATATCCCGATTATAACGGTACTGCTTAAGTGACAGCTTAGATTTTGTTGCTATATTTGTTATTTCTTTTTCTTGTTTGGGAATCGGTCGCCTGATGATCACTGCTGTAGCAATAATAACGCAAAATAAGATAAATATTAATACTGGAATACTTCGATTCATGTGGATGATTTATTCGGTTAGACTGTCGCTAATGAAAACAGATCATGTTTACGATTCAATTATCCTGACGGGATAGATTGACACTTCGACCTAATTTACTATGTTTGTAAAGATTCTAATAGTCCAAAACGAAAGAAAATATTGTGAATGATGCATTAAAACCAATCATATTCAGCGAAGAAGGCTTCACTCTCAACGCTTCGTACTCTGGAGTTAACGAAAATGATATGTCTTCGTTAAAGGAAAAAATAGACCTCGCACATGAGGAGATGATCGCACTCGAAAACGGTGTGGTCAAAAATATTGATGAACAGCGAAAAGTCACGCACTTCAATGATCGCGTCAGTTATACGCAGTCTCAGTTATTTAATGATGCCAATGATTTTTCCAAACAGCTTGTGGAGGGAAAAATTGTTGGTTCAACAGGAAAAAAAATAGACTATGTCGTTTTTAATGGCATAGGTGGTTCAGCGTTGGGACCTCAGCTCATACAGCAGGCGCTTAACGGTCCTTATTGGAACGAGTTATCAATGCAGGCCAGAAATAATTATCCTCGAATCTATTTTTTAGACAATACTGATTCTGCTGGATTTTGCGATGTCAATCAGGTTCTTGATCTCGAAACATCTTTAATTGTTACCATTTCGAAATCAGGTTCCACTCAGGAAACGAAAAACAACCTTTTGGCATTTGAACAGGTTTATAAAGAGAAAAATCTGGAATTTAAAAAGCATGCTGCGGCAATAACCATGGAAGGAAGTGAACTTGATCAATATGCAAAGAGTCAAAATTGGCGGGCAATCTGGCCTATGGCTGAATCAATCGGCGGCCGTACGAGTGTTACCGCAATTGTCGGTCATGTACCAGCCGCTGTTGGAGGAATCGACTTTGAAGAACTTTTAGGCGGAGCAATCACCATGGATGAATGGACACGTAATCCTGCAATCTACGAAAACCCGGCCTATTTATTAGCCCTAATTTGGTATATTCTGGGTGACGGCAAAGGTGATAAGAACATGGTCATCCTTCCCTATTCAGATCGATTGATCCTGCTATCACGATATCTTCAGCAATTGGTGATGGAAAGTTTAGGAAAGGAATTAGATCGCGATGGCAATACCGTCTACCAAGGATTAAACGTTTTTGGTAACAAAGGCGGTACCGACGCTCATGCATTTGTTCAACAGCTAAATGATGGTAGAAATGATTTTTTTGTTACGTTTATTGAAATATTGAATGATGCAAAATCAATCGTTGTTGAAAACAAATTCTCGCTCGGAGATTTTCTTCATAATTTTCAAGTCGGATTAACCAACGCACTAGCCGCTAATAAACGAAGCGTCATAAGCCTTACATTTGAATCATTAAATGCTAAAACACTGGGAATGATCATCGCCTTATACGAACGAGCCGTCGCTTTTTATGCTGAATTGATCAATATCAATGCATTCCATCAACCGGGTGTGCAAGCCTATAAAAAGGCAGCAAATAAAATTAACGATCTCAATACATCACTACAAGAATTTATAGGCGAGAATAAAGGCTTTCAGGGTACAGCCATCGACATTGCGAAAAATCTAACCTTGCCTGATCAGGCTCATGAAATTGACGGTGTTTTATCAAAATTTTCTTTGAATAATAGAGAGTTTAATAATAATACCATAGAAAGAACACTTATTAATAAAGAATGGAGCTTCAGCATCACGTGAGAATATTATCAGGAGTACAACCCACCGGGACATTGCATTTAGGAAACTACTTCGGCATGATGCGTCCCTGTATAGAGATGCAGGAAAAAGGTGAAACCTATCTATTTATTGCTGATTATCATGCTCTTACTCAGAACCCGGATCCTAAATTACTAAACCAGCGTATCCTTGAAGTTGCAATCGATTTTCTTGCCTGCGGATTGGATACCAACAAAACGATTTTTTTCAGACAAACGGATGTACCTGAAGTCACTGAATTAACCTGGATTTTATCATGTTTAACACCCATTGGATTATTAGAACGCTGTCATAGTTATAAAGATAAGATTGCACAGGGAATGTCACCAAATAATGGTTTATTTACCTATCCGGTTTTAATGGCATCTGACATATTAATTTATAAATCAAATGTTGTACCTGTTGGCAAAGACCAAAAGCAGCATTTAGAAGTAACCCGAGATATCGCACAGCGATTCAATAATCAGTATGGGGAGATCCTCATACTTCCAAAGGCAATAATTCAAGAAGAGGTCGCAGTCGTTCCCGGCGTTGATGGTCAAAAGATGTCGAAGAGTTATGACAACACCATTGAAATCTTCGGGGCTGAAAAACAGATCCGTAAAAAATTTATGAAAATTGTAACTGATTCAACCCCGATGGAAGAATCTAAGAATCCTGATAGCTGTAATGTCTTTGCCTTATATAAATTATTTGCCAATGAATCTGAAATAATCAACCTGCGCGAACGATATCTTGCTGGCGGCATGGGCTATGGCCATGCCAAACAGGAACTGTTCGAACTATATTGGGAATACTTTCGACCGATGCGCGACAAACGAGCCGACCTTCTAAAAAATCCAGACACGGTACGCGAGATCCTAAATCAAGGCGCAACTGTTGCTCGGAATACCGCCAGCGCAACAATGACAGAAATAAAAAATTCGATTGGGATTAGGTAGAATCAATGATCATTTGAGCCTCTTGCAAAGAGTCTGTATTTAAAATGTGAGTGGTTCCGGGGATGCTTGAGGTTGAGGTCAATGTAACGCGGTCATTCCTGACTGCGCACATATGATTCAGCCGCTAAATCACCGATTTAGTCCCGCCTTGCGTGGAGCCGATTTACTATTTGCCACTCACATTTTGAATACGGACTCCTTGCAAAAGTCTATTTTAGCTGTGGTGCAAGAGGTTCTTTTAATTAAACAATTTTTGCTGCAAATCGCGTTCGTTGGAATTCACAACTTCAGTTGTGGTATACCCGACATCAAAACAACAAATCCTACTTCGGTTTCTTTTTGATTTTATTCTGCTCGGCAAGACTATTCCTTTCCCAAAAAACGCCATCTTGGTAACCCTGGATAGAGTTGTCGGCATCCGCCATTTCCAATCGTTTCATAGCCAATAATGCGTATTCCTCATCCAGCTCTATTGCATAAAATTTTCGATTTAATTTTTTCGCTACAACTGTAGTTGTTCCTGAACCTGCAAACGGATCGAATATAACATCTCCAGAATTAGAGCTGGCAAGTATTAACTTTGCCAAAAGTTTTTCTGGTTTTTGTGTTGGATGGTCAGTGTTCTCGGGCATACTCCAAAACGGAATACTGATATCTGTCCACAAGTTGCTAGGGTGGGTCAACCGAAAATTCCCCTCATCACTTTCCTGCCAATCTTTAGGTTTACCATTCTCCTTATATGGTGCGATGACTTTTCGTTTAAGCTTGATATCATCAACATTAAATGTGTAACTATTACTATTTGTCGCAAACCAGATGTCCTCATGAGAATTCTTAAAGTTCTGTTTGGCCCCCCGCCCCTTCTCGCGTTCCCAAGTGATACGATTGCGAATGATCAAATAATCTTTAATGACCTGATAAATCGAAATTGAAGTTTTCCAATCTCCACAGACATAGACTGAGCCTGTATGCTTCAATTTTGGGACTAATAATTTAAACCAGGACTCAAACCATTGCGTATAATCTTCTTCGGTGGTTTTATTAAAGTTACTATTATTAAATCGTTTGCTTAGATTATACGGTGGGTCTAAAAACAACACGTCTACAGAAGCATTTGGGATGAAATCGATCACCTTATAAAGGTCACCGTGAATTAGAGCATTCTCTGACACAGACGATTTACTGGCAAGTGATAATTTTTTCTGGAATTTATCTTTCTCAGTACCATTGAGTGTTATCGTTTGATTACGACCTGCTCTTTGTTTTTTATTCATAGTAGAGTAACCTAACCGTTGAATCTGATAAAATAAAATGTCTATCAGCCTATTTTTGTTTAACTTGGGATTGAAAATATCATCTCATCACCTAAACTTGAATATTACCTCTTTTGGGCGGTTAGTTCAATGGATAGAATCTCTGGCTTCGAACCAGATGATGGGGGTTCGAATCCCTCACCGCCTACCACATTATCATACAATTTTTATACATCCCTTCACCTATCAACCCACTAATCCTAGGCAGTATTTTCGTTTATTATGGTATTCGAAAATTTAGACAAAAAACCGAATTTCGGTTTATAATGGAATTTTTCCGAATGAAACTCTAAAACCAATACAACTATAATTGGGTGTATTAGTAGAAAAGATATTTTTGAAACAACAGATCGAGATTGGTTGTTGATTGGGTTCTATTAGAATCCATTGATATTGCAAAAGATTCGCAATAATCAATACCATCTTTACAGTATGCAATTAAAGAAGGGTCAATTGATAGTTTATCTAATTCGTGGGTCTCTCTTTTTTCACAAAGAATGTTGCCAATCATTTCATTCAAGTCAGCTGTCACAAATTCCCTTATTAGCAACTCACTAAATGATACTGGGGGCATTGATTTATTCACTTCTATCCACTTACAAGCTAAAACAGGTCGCAAGGTATAAAACAGTTTTTTATAGCTGACAGGATCTTTAATCAAAAAGTTTCCATATGACTTTTTCGCCATATTTAGGTAATGAAAGACAGCTCTTTTGGGACAAAAATATTGGGCCATTAATTTTTTAATATCTGCTACAAACTGAGAATTTTCAGAATATATAATTGGTGAATGCAGCCACTCCATCAAGGACATGTTACACTTGTAGAAAAGTTGTAAACTCTTTTTAAGATCCCACCCATTTATATCCAGATCATTATTTATAGGCAACTCAAGAACATCCCTGCCATCAAAAATGGCAAGATACCAGTCTTTGATATGAACGTATACGAACCTTACGTCAAAGTCACTATCAGCTGATTCAAAACCCCACGCACGACTACCTGATTCACAGGCATAAAGAATACGTATGTTATAATCATCCTCTAGTGATTTCAAATTTTCCAAAATTGTTTTTCTCATACTGACAAATTAGATTTATTTGATATTAGTGTAGCAACAATTCCCAATGAACTATAAACATTTTATATAAAGCAAGTTGAACTAAACCGCTTCGCGGAGTGTCTGCCCTAATCCGAGCCGCCCTTGGCTTCGCCTTTTCCTCGCCAATCCTTACGCCCAATCGCACCTTGCTGTAGATTACCTCCTGTTGTGTTGGTCCCAGGCCAACAATTCGT
>JAJFLO010000533.1 GCA_021772675.1 Verrucomicrobiota bacterium
AACATACAAATACTACTTGACAAGGTTGGGAAAAGAACTGGTTATAACCGCTCAAAAACTTAAAGAAACGATATTGATTCCAGCTCTGAATTATTAAACTTTTGCCAAAAAATACACGAATACTATTGATAAGGTACTAACAAACCAGTGGAGGACAATTCTCAGTAATCGGGCCAAAACCCGATTACTGAGAATGCCTCACCTTTGAGTTATGCCCAATAAAGTATGAATCATGTTTATAGTTAAGCTACTACCATCAAGAATATTGTCCCTACAGGCTAGAAAGCCCTCAGGCATTATTGGTCGCTATCTGATGACCAAAATATTTAATAATGGCAATGCCGATCTCAACTCTTTCGTGAAGGAGATACTTGACCTACAGAGAGAAGATAGAGTCTTGGAAGTTGGATTCGGCCCAGGAAAGTTAATAAATGAAATGGCAAATATTACAACTGAGGGAGTTGTGGAGGGGATTGATTTTTCTCAAACCATGTTGAAACAAGCCAGTAAAGTTAATAAACAGCATATTGGAAAAGGCAAAGTAAGATTGCAAAAGAGAGAGTGCAGCACACTCCCGTATGATAATGAATCAATTGATAAATTGTGCTCAGTAAACACTCTGTATTTTTGGAAAGAACCAGGCAAGTACTTCAGTGAAATGTTTCGAGTTATAGCTTCTGGGGGAACCATTGTGATTGGATTTCGTGATGATAAGCAAATGAGTAATTTAAATCTAAGTGAAGATATTTTTAGCTCTTATTCACAAGAAGATGTTGTTAACTTACTCTCAGATGCAGGATTTTCTGGTTCGCATATTAGGGAAAAAGAAGGTGTACCATTTATTTCATATTGCGCAGTGGCAACAAAGGATAACAAATTGCTGCACTCTGACAAATTTTCCGCTGCGCTCCAAATTTGCAGGTGAGCAAGGCGTTCGGCAAATTACTCATTCTTATCTTGACAATCCATTATTTATGCATATAATGTATGTATTATGATCATATGGGATCCAATTAAGGCAGAGTCGAATATCAAAAAGTATGGCATATTCTTCTCCGATGTTGAGCCGGTGTTTTTTGATCCCTTTGCACTTACTATTGAGGATGAGCGATCCGAAGGGGAAGGGCGGTATGTCACAATAGGGATGGGGGCATTGGGTCGAATCCTCGCTACTGTTTACACTTATCGTGGTAATGACGTTCGTCTTATATCGGCACGTCGTGCAACCAGAAATGAGAGACAAGAATATGAAAAAGGAATACGATCTTAGCCAAGCTAAACGTGGTGCGGTTGTACCCCCAAGCGGAAAGACTCGAATAACCATCTACATCGACGATGAAATCTTACAGGCTTTCCGAGATCGTGCGGAAGCCTCAAGTACGGGCTATCAAACACTGATTAATCAGGTTTTAAGCGAGTACGTTGGTAAATCAGATCGTCCTCTAGACGAGAGTATGTTACGTCGTGTAATTCGTGAAGAGTTACACGCAGTCGGATAATTGAGATATTGTCTCGGGCCGAACAAAAAGATGAAGATCAACGTCCTATATCAGCGCGCGATTTTTGGCTTTGCTTGATTACCATCGATACATTAATTGTAGTTATAGTTTCTCGGATAGGACGTGACTTATCTAGACGCTTATCTGAGTCCAATATTAACCCGCATGAAAATAGGAATTAAAACAGATATCAAAGCGATTCAGGCAACGGCTAGTCGCCGCGCCTGATCTCAACGTTAGCCCATTAAAACGGTAAATCATTATGGAAATAAGAGTACCTCACAAACTTAAAGAAAAACAGATCGCCGATTCTCTTGAGATTTTTGAGATCATGCAAAAAATTCTTCTCCGAGAAGATCGTATCCTGCAAAGTATCGAACACTTTTGGGTGATCGGATTGATGGCGGATAGGAAAATTTCTTATATTGAGTTAATCTCGCTTGGCAAAGCGGATTTAGATTGCATCGATATTGGGGATGTCTTTCAATTGTCCCTTCGTAAACATTGTCAGCAGGTCTACTTGATTCATAATCATAAAAGGAAAGATCTCAATCCTTCCGACGATGAAATCGAGATGACCGACAAACTCTATCAATCCGCCCGATTTCTCAAAAGAAAGATTGTCGATCATCTCATTATTTCAACGAAAGACTATTTCAGTTATGTGAAAAATGGATTATTCGAGCAAATTCATCACAGTAAGAAATTCATGATCCGAGCCATTGCCGAGGAAATCTATCGAAATGAAGGCATTGAGATTGGAAAAGAAGAAGGTTTAAGGGAAGGTGAGAAAAAGGGCAAAGAGGAAGGATTAAAGGAAAAGGCTGTTGAAATGGCAAAGGCATTAAGGAAAAAAGAAATTGACATCACTATAATTGCTGAAACTTCAGGACTTTCAAAAGAAGAAATCAAGAAATTATAAGCCACAATCGGAATTGGCTAACAAAACGATCTAACCTGCTATAATAACGCGCGATTTTGAGTTATTTTTGTTTCCATCAGCATGATGACTCCAATCAACATTTTCTCGGTTAGCAGGTCGATCAATTCAACGTTATGTTGCTTAATCAACTGTGAAGGAACAATCATGGGTCAAAAAGGCGCCAAGCTCACGCCGAAGACCACCGAGGCGGCCGACATGCTCGTCGAGAAGCTGATCACCCTCGGAGACGTCACCAGTCGCAAGATGTTTGGCGGTTACGGTATCTTTGAATCGGGCTCGATGTTTGCTCTGGTGAATTCCGATGGCATCGCTCACTTGAAGGTGGACGATTCAATTCTTGCAAGGTTTGAAAAGGCCGGGTCGGTACAACACGGCCGCATGCCGTACTACTCCATTCCGCCTGGCGTGCTCAAAAACACCCGGTCGCTTCGTAGCTGGGCCAGCACATCGCTCTCTGTGGCAAAGAAATGAACAATATAGACGCCAACCAAATCGCTACCAGACCCGATTGGCTCACAAAAGAGATGTTTCCTTTTGAGTCACAATTCATGGAGATTCGTGGGCACCAGGTACATTTCGTGGATGAAGGACAGGGGCCAACGATCCTGTTTATACACGGCAACCCGACGTGGTCATTCCTTTATCGACATCTCATCAAAGGCCTCAGCGGCCAGTATCGCTGTGTGGCGATGGATTTTCCAGGCTTCGGATTGTCGTCGGCAGATGCAGACTACGGATATACTCCGCCGGAACACACGGCTGTTCTGTCTGAATTTGTCCGCTCGCTGAACCTCACGGACGCCATCATACTATTCCATGATTGGGGTGGACCGATCGGATTGTCCGCTGTCGAGGAAATGCCGGATCGGTTTCGTGGTATGATCATCGGCAATACATGGGCATAGCCAGTGACCGGCAACAAAGCCGATGAGCGCTTTTCAAAAATAATGGGTAGCTCATTCGCAAAGTTTCTAAATCGCCATACCAATTTCTTTCTAAAATTGATTCTCAGCCAAGGCCTCAAGCGATCCAAAATCAGCCCGGCCGCCAAGGAATCCTATTCTCGTCCGTTCAAAGACAAGAGTGCCAGAGAAGCCCCTATTGTCTTTGCGGGGCAAATTCTGGGTGCCACCGATTTTCTAAAATCCATTGAAGATAACGTTCACAAAATAGACCAGCTTCCGACACTGGTGTTGTGGCCAACCGCAGACATTGCATTCAGCGACAGGCATAGGAAGGGGATCGAGAAAATGTTTTCGAACAATAAGTCTGTGAGCCTCGAACGATGCGGCCACTTGTTTACGGAAGATGCGCCGGAAGAGACATTGTCAAAAATAGAAACGTGGCTTCGTGACACGTTCTAGGCTTGATTAAATTTCGACACCCGCGAACCATGCAACATAACAAGCGGATGAACCGGAGCCGGAACAGCGTCGCGCGTTCGCTTCGCTCATCAACGTCAACTCCCGGCCCGGTTATCCTGAACGATATCTGAGGCCATCAGGTTCATTAATGCTTTAAGGTGGGAGAACAGCGTGGAAGCGGACTGGATGAAAAGCATATCCAGTTCCTATCCCCGATTTGGTTTATCAAAGGAATCCATTTCTATCGAAAACGATTCCCTTCCCCGGTAATAGTGATATATTCTGGAATTCAAAAACAAAAACTAAGAAAAAAACAGATATCATGACATTCGATCTAACCTGCTATAACAACGCGCGATTTTGAGTTATTATTGTTTCCATCAGAGTGATGACTCCAATCAACATTTTCTCGGTTAGCAGGTAGATCAATTCAACGTTCGATGAGTAGAATATGAATATCACTGTACTAATCCTTATCATTGTTTTGATCGTCCTATTTTTCCTTGCTCAAAAGTTCGGATCTCTTGAGTTGGGAAACTCCGGTGAAGTTCCTCTGCCATATGAGTCCCGAAATTATTTAGTCTCTAAATCTGAAAGATCATTTCTTGGTGTATTAGATCAGGTTGCAGGCGAGAATTTTAGGATATTTTCGAAGGTGAGATTAGAAGATGTTATCAAGACGCGAAAGGGATTGGAAAATAGAGAACGAAATACTGCCAGAAATCGGATCAAATCACGGCATTTGGATTTTGTTCTTTGCGATCCCCAAAATTTGCAAATTATTGCTGCGATTGAACTGGACGATAGCTCGCACCAGAATTCCCGTAGTACCAAACGAGATGATTTCGTTAATAAGGCACTGGAGGTTTGTGAGATCCCGTTAATTCGTTTCAAGGCTCAGAAATCGTACAATGCAGCAGAAATAGCAGACAGCATAAATACGATTGTAAAATCGAACCATTGATTCCAGCTAATCGCTGGACCGCCGCCGCTCGTACCTCGCTCTGGCAGTCCAGCGATAGCTGAATCAGGACGATATCAGAGAAAAAGATCTGGTTTATCGATCGGTTTTGGAGGAAGGACCTCGTGGAAACGAACTGAACGAAAAAAGACTGATTCAGTTCCTATCCCCGACTAGGTTGATCAAAAACGAATCCTATCCTGTCGGAAACGATTCGTAAAAACACCGACAAGATCAATATTAACAGGTGAAATTTAGAAACAAAACAGATATCAAAGCGATTCAGGCAACGGCTAATCGCCGCGCCTGATCTTAGCGTTAGCCACAAAAATATTGACAAGATGTAGTAATCCATTCAACCGCAAATAAATCGATCGAGTTCATCATGAATGTAAGAATTAAAGAAGAAGACAAGATCAGAGTTCTCAATTCCGATGATATTTTCTCCATTATGCAAAAGATTTTGTTGAGGGAGAACAAGATTCGAAGAGATAAGGAACATTTTTGGATAATTGGGTTAGCGAATAACTATCGAATCCTATTCATCGAATTGATTAGTTTAGGGACCGTAAATATGAGCGTTGTGCACCCGATGGAAGTGTTTAGCTTTGCTCTCCAGAAACGAGCGGTAAAATTAATCTTGGCTCACAATCATCCGAGTGGAGATTTAATCCCTTCAAAAGATGACAAAGATGTTACCAATCGTTTATTACAAAACAGCTTATTTCTGGAAGTGCCGATTATTGATCATATTATTCTCAGTGAAATTACGTATTACAGTTTTACCGATTCAGGATTGCTTGAGAAGTTGAGCCGGAGTAAAAAATATGTGACAGCATATAAACAAGAAGAAGACCGACTTAAGGAGTTAGGTAAAAAGGAGGGAATCGAGATTGGAGAACAAAGAGGAGAAGAGAGGGGTGTAAAAAAAGGATTGAAGGAAAAAGCGGTTGAAATGGCCAGGGCTATGAAAAAAGACAAAAGACCAATAGAGGAAATTCAAAAATATACTGAACTTTCCCCGAAAGAAATCAAGAGCTTATAAGCCATAATCAGAATTGGCTAACAAAACGTTGGAATGAATAAGATGATTAAAATCACGGATACAAAAAAGGAATTTCCGGAAGGGGAAGAAAGCGTATTTCCTCGATTTGAGGAATATAAAGACTTTACTGGGAAAACGATTAATTTTAAGATCGATTGTCATGAAGTAGGGTTAGGATTTACAGTCATTGCTATCGAAGACAAGGAAGAGGCGAGTTATCGCTTTGAATCATATTCGCCAAACAATCCATTTGAAGCCTTGGGAAACGTCCGCGATAAAATCAGAGCAGGTTTGTCTACGAGATATTTGGACGACGATGTTTACCCTACCCATGGTAAATTGAAGGGGTATATTACTTGTGATTCTAACCGTGATGGACACGGAATAGTAATTGACGGAACTTTTCTCGACATAAACAAGATAGAACGAATCCTAAGTGCATATGAAGGATTTGAGATACTAATAGAAATCAAAGATTCAAAGGACTAGAATCCAACAAAACGGTACAGTCTAACACAGTACCGCCGCCGTTCGTTCCTCACTCTGGCTGTAAAGCCAGTAAGTCATTAAGAACGATATCTGAAGAATTCAGGCAACGGCTAGTCGCCGCGCCTGATCTTAGCGTTCGCTTGACAAAGAAATTGAAACCTTGCCGTTCATGGGTATTTTATTTGTAATATGAGGAGAATCTAAATGCCAGAAATATGTCGATTTTACGGAATTGTTATCGCAATTTACTAGGATGATCATAACCCGCCACATTTTCATGCACGCTACGGGAGCAGTAAGGTTGCGATACGTATTAATGACTTGACTGTATTGGAGGGGAAATTATCACCCAGAGCCCTCGGAATGGTTATTGAATGGGCTGCTCAACATCAGAATGAATTGATGACAGATTGGGATCTGGCCAAGGACAACCAACCGCCAGAGAAAATCGAACCGTTGAAATAGAGAGGATCATTTACTATGCAAGATGTAGTGTCTGCTAACTATTGTGAAGGCTACAAAATTGAATTAAGGTTTGAAGATGGTAATGGTGGTATTGTAGACTTTTCTAATTTTCTTTGCCGGGGAGGTGTTTTTAAGAAATTCGAAGATATCAATTTTTTCAAAGATTTTCGGATTAACAAAGATCTCGGAGTAATCACCTGGAATGATGAAATTGATATCGCCCCCGAATCTCTCTATAGCTATGCGACCGATTCCGCATTACCTGCATGGATGGAACCATAATCAATCATCAGCGAACAAATGCATGGAGGATAACTGACATTCGCTGGCGCTCACCTCAGTATCTCATGCTAAACAATATCTGAAAACATCAGGTTCAGTGATGTTTAGTGGGTAAAAAACATCGTGGAAACGAACTGGATGAATTCTGTTGGACAGCAGAACCCGACTAGGTTGATCAAAAGCGAAGTCAGCCATATAATAGGGGCCTACAACAAAGGTAAGGAAAATAAATATGTCCCACGTTTTCAAGCGTCTAAGAGGTTCCTTTTTCTTGACCGGAAGGATGGTTCCCAAGGAACCTGCAAAATTTGCCGATTAAAATACAAAAGAAAGATGGATAATTGGGAATTTGCCATCTATAAATATAATGCAAGTGCCTATTCTCCAGATGAAACATATTTCATGTAATCAAATTTCACCGAAAAAATCATAACAAAAGAATGGAGATCAATTTCATATACTCGCGGCACTCGCATATGAAATGACTTGGTTCAATCGTTAAAGGTACGGAAAGATGGCCGAGCTTATCTAGTCCAGCCGCATCGGGAAGCAAATGCTCCGAAGGTAATCGTTTAGCCCCCCCCTGATTTTGTCCTGTAATCCTTCTCGTTTTTTGAATGGGGGAAATGTGGGATACTATGATGGAGCATTGAATTGCTATGCAATTTCACTCAAAAAAAAGGGGATGCT
>JAJFLO010000534.1 GCA_021772675.1 Verrucomicrobiota bacterium
GGTGTAACAACCTAATGCATATGTAAGGAATCAGTACCTTTGACATTCTCCTGGATCGCGAATCCGATAGACTTAAAAACCTTAAGCATGAGCTGCTTAAATTCTGTAAAGGAATGGTGGTCTTTATAACGTCTGTATTAAAGGCAGCATCGGTGCCGTGTACGCTTAATAGATTATAATTAATAATGTTACAGATTTTTTAAAAATAAATCGAGTAAGTAATTAAAACTTAAATCAGATTTTTGAACGCGATAATTGCGTTTAAGTATCATACAACATGACGCGGTCTCATCCACAAAACCTTAAATAAAATAAACGACTGACATAATCGATTTTAAGATATTTCAGTGAGCCTAAAACAAAAATAAAAAAGACATTATCTATTTACTATAAATATATTAAACGTGCACGGCACCGAACCTCCATTATAAAAAGTCAGAGTTAAGCGATTTGTTCGGCTTTGTACCCCCATCTTTGGAATTGATCCTGTAGTTCTGGATCCTCTTTAAACGCTAAAAAATATAAATACTCAGGGGCTAGATCGGCTCCGTTTGGCCATGTAATTGTGTCTAACTCTTGATCGAGCTTAAGTTGTGCAAAATATTTTTTGTCTTTCAAAGGTTCGAATACCGGGCCATCTAGCGAATCACTTAAATCAGCTGTACCCTGTCGACCATCATTAAATACTAGGTGGACTTTATATCCTTGTAAATATTTTGTGGCTGTTACGTGTAATATCATATGTCTACTCCAATGGCTTAATTGATTTTGGCATTTCTTTTTGGCGGCAAAGCCCCCAGTTCTCCTTTAACTCGTCTTTATGCAATTCATACCATTCTACTATATGCTTCATCGCTCTTCTTGGAAACTTACCTTCTACTATACCGTCGTCAATGTTGACCGTGATTTCGTATTCACCATACTTTGCATGAAAATGTGGTGGTGAATGATCGTCCCAGTACATTGTAATAATGATACCCAAAAATCTGCTTATTACCGGCATCTATATCGAACTTTCATTTTGTAGATTTTATATTGTCGAACGCTGAAGTGAACCACGTCTATCCGAGATAACACTGAATGTAATTACCCGGTTGACGGCCTCAGTGAAAACTTAAAATCGGGCGTCCTCCTTTGGAGGATTGGCTCAACATCTTTTTGTTCGAATTTAGTAGTGTTCTTGACTGCCGGTTACTGCCGTATCGGCAACCTCGACACGGACATTATTATGGTGTGCGGCCGAACCACCAGTTACGTATCCAAAACTTCCTTCGATTTCTTGCCCATCTGCCAAAGTTCCTGCAATCACGAACCCGCTGTCACCATCGACCACAAAATCAACATTTTTTGAGTCACCCACTTCTATATTTCGAAGAACGTAATCTCGCCTACAAACGGAAATCGTAATCTCTTCAATAGCCTGCTGACTAGTGTTGTGGACAACAAGCGTATTCTTCATCCATTGATTCCAGGCAGCCAATCCAACACCCGCGGCTGCGAGGAAAATCAGTATGAGGATTAGAGCTCTTCTTTTCATTCGAACTCTTAGATAACCTATATGGTTTTGGAGCGGAAATACCATATTAGTGTTGATCTTCTGGTTATGCAGTTTCACGATCCTTTAAGTAGTTGAAATAACGGATGCTTGGATGCTTTTCGATCAAATGTTAAAACAGAGTTACAGCCAGCTTCTTGAGCTGTATGTGCAATAAGCAAGTCAGATAAATCATAATTAGAGCTTATTGAGTCTTGAAGAAATTTCTGAATCGCGTCTAAACTTTCAAAAGTAAAAATAGGCATTAGAAGAAGCTGATCTAATGAACTTAAAATATCTTTTCTTGAAATGTCATAGGCAGAATCTAAAACCCAAATCATCTCAATAACTACTAAAATTGGGACGTGTAAAGAACTTTTTTGCTCTTCAACTTCCTTGAGGATATTATAAACGGTTTTTGATTGCTTAGGGTCATCTCCAACCAAGAACCTTACTAAAAAATTTGTATCCACGGCTGTCATCAATATTTACTTTTTATCTTTTTAGAAATGGATTTATTCATTTCGTCAACACTGACTGTTTTTTGATTGGGCCTTTTTAGGATACCAAATAGATCATCAACTTTCTTAGATAGAGGTCTTATAATCGCATCTCCATCTCTTATGATAATTTCAATTTTATCCCCTGAGTGAAGGTGGAGCAATTCTCTAATGCTTTTAGGGATTGTAACTTGTCCCTTTGTTGTGATAGTTGCCAAAGCCATAATCTTACCTTTTATTATTTTCCTTACTTTAAGGTAAGCCAACAATCCATAAATGTCAATATTTCTTTTGCATAACGTTTTGGATAAATTACGTCCTATCCGAGTAAGCATTGATCCGAGTAAAAGTGTTGATGGCAATAAATATAACTAAAAATCGCGCGCTGATATAGGACGTTGATCTTGATCCGATTGTTCGGCTACTGATCAGATTACTCTATTGTATTCAGCGTGAGTACCAATCCAAAACCAAATATATCTATCTCTGGATCGTAGGCACAATGCTCTATAATTTCGGTTAATTCTCACAGAGCAATATTTTCCGACAGGTTTGAAATGAAGTGATGGGTGGCGAGGGTTTGACTTCCAGAAAATATATTTTTCCTTTGCTAAACTCTGAATATCTTTTGGGAGATCATCGAAAGCTGCCGGAAGTCGGGTGATCTGTAACTCTTCATGGAAATTCATCACATTTACCAGCATTAAAATCAGCCAACGCCCTTTCGGCCAACGCATCGAGTTTACCGGCTCTTGCATCAGAATCCATCTGAAGATCCCATTCATCGTAATCCGGATGCCACCAGGCTTCCAATTCCTTACGCTGTTCATTTGAAAGTGTTTGAATTGCTTGTTTTATTTCTTCTACAGTGCCCATACAAATATGATAATCTAAATTGAATTATATGCAAATATTAGATGATCACTTATTTGGCCTAACGTTGAATTGATCCACCTCCTATCTGAGTAATCGTTGTTTGCAGCGATCTCTTTGGTGGCAACAACCAAAACTTAAAATCGCGCGCTTGTATAGGAGGTTGGTATCTAATGCCTGTTGAACGAAGTCGCTACCGCGACAGTGAAAATCAAAAAAACTCGGTGAATATTGCAGTCTTGGCTATCTGCGGTATTTTAATGTTAATCAGTAGCTTGTCTACATGGAATTTATACATTTTTAGACAGCCCTTCAAAAG
>JAJFLO010000535.1 GCA_021772675.1 Verrucomicrobiota bacterium
CATAATTCATAATTCATAATTCATAATTCATAATTCATAATTCATAATTCATAATTCATAATTCATAATTCATAATTCATAATTCATAATTCATAATTCATAATTCATAATTCATAATGAACACTTCTAAATTTCTTGGACGCGGATGGAGTTTTCCTCCTCGGTTTTCTAATGCTGGCGCTGAACTGGAAATGGTCAGTGGCGAGCAGGATATACAGGAAGCATTGAAGATCCTTCTTTGTACGGCTCCAGAGACGCGAGTGATGCGTCCGGAGTACGGCTGTGATATGCAACAGTTCGTCTTTGAGGAGAAGTCTCAATCACTCGTGGCCGATCTTAAGGAGACGATTGATAAATCTGTGCTCAATAACGAACCGCGTGTGAAGGTAAACAACATTGATGTTGATGACTCCGGACTGGAGGAAGGAGTCGTTGCGATCTCCCTGGATTATACCATCAAGGCCACCAACTCACGTTATAACATGGTTTATCCATTTTACATAAGAGAACATGCAAGACAACAATTATAATAATTTATCCGATAACGGTTTCGGTCGCGACGGAGTTGCGGGAAAAGACAGACGTCTGGATCCCCTGTCTACGGATTATATAAAGGTAGATGAACGGAGTCTTGCCGACTTCGTGCGCTATCTTCAAAAACTATCGCGTCAGGTCAAGTTTGCTGAAAGTGACGTGACCCCGGACACCTGGAAGCGGTTTCTGTCGGTGAGTGAAGGAAGTACAGTCACAACGACAAGCGATAGCGAAACGGATATCGACGAACCATTCATCCGGGGTTTGATTCAGTTTTTAAGAAATCCGGAGAAGTTTAAGGATGATAGGGATGCTTATACCCGCTATTCACAGCCTCACCGGGTCCTGCTGTGGAGTTTTCTTAACTTAATGCAAGACTGCCAGGAACAGGCCAATCAGTTAACCAAAAGACATCTTGACTTTTATTATCGCACTATCCTGCAATTAACGAGAAGACCGGCTCAAGCCGATGTTGTTAATGTGGTGATCGAACTGCCTGACGACGTGCGCTTCCATTATTTAGAGGAGGGAACGGAATTTAACGCGGGCCTTGACACGAACGGAACCCCCCTCGTTTATAAGAGTGAAGACGGACTCATTGCTTCCCGGGCGCAGGTTGTCAATGTCAGAAATTTGTATCTGAACCGAACGCAGACAAGGCTGAGCAATGCTTTGGAAAAGGGTCTAAATCTAAGTGAAATCGTTAAATTGGCGCTAGGCGAGCCGATGCCCGGCGATCCCTTGCCTGCATGTGCGCTTCTTAATTCCAAATCAAAATCCGATAATGACGCGATGGGGATGCTGATAAAATTAAATACCATGCTTTCTAAAAAAGCGACGAAAGATGACGCGTTATCCTATATTCAAAATAGCCTATTTCTCTCGCAGGATGACTTCAAATTTATTGTTGCCTTTAAGCCGGAGAATGAATCTCCAGGTGACTACGAATGGCAGGACCTTTTGCAGCGTTTGCGCCGCGCCTATAACAAAAGGGCCGAGACGAGACGACGGGATCATCTACGTGCAATTGTAAAGAAAAGTGGAGAAAACAGCATCGAAACCGGGTTTCAGGACATGCTGAACTACGCACTCGGCAGTCCAAAACCGGGCGACCCCCTTCCCGTGTATCAGGATAATTCCGGAGAAACGGTCAATACCGTTTATTCGGCCCTGACCTCGCGCGATGATGCGGATGTCCACGCTGCAGATAATTATCTTCACGATGAGCTTTTTATGGATGCCGGAACATTCAAGCAGATCTATGAAGTTGCCATGGGAGAGAAACCGAACACAGTCCTTGATTCACAACCGTGGAAGGATGTATTTGGTCTCGTTGAACACGCGCAGAGGAAAAAACGAGACATTCAGAGATCGGAACCTGCCATTGATGAACTGCACGATATCCTCGCGGCGGATATATGTCCATTAGGAAAAGATATATGCCGTACACATGCTGCGCCATGGAAGCCATTTGGAGAAAATCTCTCTGCCCGGCACGCCAGATCTGGTTTTGCTGTCAGCTCGCCAATTCTTGAACTTGCCGAAGGGAATCGAAGCATTAATCTCTATGTTCTGTTCGACTCCCTGGCGCCAGTTACCGACATCAGCAAAGACGATTTGTTTCATGTTCTTTGCAGTGGTAAAAAAGGGTGGTTTTCGCCTAACACAGTGGCAGTAGACTGGGGAGATTTTTTTCTCTCGAAAGGACGCCTGTGCCCCACACTTAACTGGACAGATGACACGCATTCTAAAGTAAGTGTTAATATCCGATTTTTTAATGATAAGGATGTCGGTTCGTATATCATTAACAAGAAAGATGGAGCAATTTATCAGATCGCATCAGTTACTTCCGGAAAAAAAGCCATGCTGATGAATGTTGGACAGACAACGGCTTCGTCCAAATTGCAGTCCCCGCAATATACCCTGTTTAAGCCCGAGGAGGTATGTCTAAATTCGTTGCGACTCAAATTAGAGCTGACGCCGGCTGATCCGGCCGTTTGCCTATCTAAAGATGCGTTCTTTACGAGAGCCTCATTTCCGGCAATACGGATTGAATTAAAGGAAAACGGCAAAGGCAAATTTCACTATAATCAGTTGAAATCGCTGCGTATGAAGCGATGCGCCATACACGTATCTGTTGAGAATATTCGGAATTATAAGATTGAAAATGATGAAGGTCGTCTGGATCCCGGCAAGCCGTTTTTGCCCTTTGGCGCTAATGCCGCAGCAGACAGCAGCTTTTATATTGCTCATCCGGAATTATGCTTTAAACTGTTGAGCACCGTCACCCTGAACTTTAAGTGGCTTAAATTACCCAAATCCTTTGATCATTATTATCGAAACTACAACTCATTTACAAACACTCCCGATTATTCTACGTTTAATTTTCAAGCGTATAAAGTGGGTCATACGCAAATACCGCTGATGAGCGAAAAAGAGCCGTTGTTCGGCACGTCCCCGAATTCCGTTGAAGACGAAAGCGGTTTTTACAATGAGTATCAGAGCGCCGTCAGCATAGAGCTACCTCTTGATCAGGGTGAAAACAATCATCGTGACAGAAACGTCGGGAACAACCTCCGTGAATGGTCGTCTTACCTGAAATTTCAGTTGGCAGACCCTGATTTTCAACATAGTAAATACTGGCTCCTGAACTCACAAAATGCGCTTGAAATCTCCAGACAGGCTATTACTGCTGTTAATAATAAAACAACACCAGATTATGATGATCTATCGTTAAATCCCCCATATACGCCTGCCTTAAAGGAGTTGACCTTTGCTTATACTGCCACAACAGAGATAACATTCGCCGACGATGCCGCTGGTTTAGCCGACAATGAATGTTACCATACTCTCCCTTTTGGTTATGCGCCTGTTTGTGCTGCAAACCAGACAGGAGGCGTCCCTTTCCTGGCACAATACATCAATGAGGCAGAACTTTATCTTGGGCTGCAGGGCCTGGAATTGCCGCAAAGTGTTTCCATTCTTTTTCAAATGGACGAAGGCAGCGGCAATCCTGATTTAGAATTTCCGGTTGTTAGCTGGAGCTATCTGGAACAGGATGTCTGGCATTCATTAACCGCTGGTCAAATTCTATCGGACACCACCCGGAACCTGGCGAATAGCGGTATCATTCGCTTTGATATTCCAGCGTGTGATTGCAGCCGCCAGGGAATGTATCCCCGGAATCTCTTTTGGCTGCGAGCTTCCGTTAAATCAAATCGAAATGCCATTCCTGATATTGTCGGGGTTGTTTCTCAGGCGATGGTCGCACGCTTTATTAATCAAAACAATTCACCGGAGCACTACAATTCACCCCTGCAGCCGGGGACAATCACAAAACTTACACAGACAGATCCGAATGTCCGGGCAATTAAACAGCCTTATGCATCGCGTCTAGGCAAGGGGGGGGAGGACGATGAATCTTTTTACGTCAGAGGCAGCGAGCGCCTGCGACATCGCGGTCGTGCCGTCACATGCTGGGATTACGAACGTATGGTACTTGATGCATTTCCCGAGATTTACAAGGTGAAGTGTTTACCCGCCGGTTATGACGATCACCTTCGACGTGGAATTATAACCGATATTGGCAAAGTTATTCTTATCGTGATTCCTGATGTCCGTGGGCAGCGTCGTTTCGATCCGTTACGGCCAAAGCTGGCGGCCGATTCCCTGGCGAAAATAAAGATGTATCTGACCACGCATGTATCTCCATTCGTAACCATTGAAGTCAGAAATCCTGTTTTTGTTCAGGTGAAACTCCGGTTTACAGCGGTCTTCAAAGACGGGTGGAATGATTCATCCTGTATTGATCAGCTAAATCGGGAACTAATCCGTTATTTTTCTCCCTGGGGATATGACAGCGATATGGATATCGAAATCGGAGCGACAATTTCAGACAGTCAGGTCATCCATTTTATCAATGCCCGGCCGTATGTCGACTATCTGACAAACCTCAACTTTTTTCAGACTTTGGACGGTACAAATTTCGTGCGGATGTTCAGGAACACTCGCGGCGAAATATCCGTTGGCCGTGACTATCCCAACGCCATTCTCACGTCTGCGGCTAATCATGATATTGATGTCCTCTCCGGGAATGGTTATAAAGATGAAGATTTTCATGGCATCGGCTATATGCGCACCGGATTGGATTTTCAAGTGAAAGGCTAGTTTTTAGTAAAAAGACAGTAAACAGTGAACAGTGAACAGCTCCCGGAGTGAATACGGAGGCAGTCCAGCTAAGCGGGATAATCGGTAAACAGTATAGAAATAACGAAGGCAGGAGTGAAGACGTAGCAGAAAACAATGAATCGCAAATAGCGAGGAGTAAGTAGTGATTAATGAATTGACAACCAATCACCGCTCACTGAACACTGTTCACTGCAATTATGGTTGAATGTTTTCTGAGCATAAAATTTTCGGAAAAATTATTAAGATTTCGTATCGCCCTTGGTTGGAAGGTATGCTTTTGGAGGGTCACTGTCCTCAGTGACCGAGCACACGCAAAGAAAACTGTCACTGAGGACAGTGACCCTCCAAAATATTTCGTTCACCCATAATTGCTGTCACTGAACACTGATTAACGATAACTAATAAAAAAATGTGGAGTTTAACATGGCAACTGACAGAACAACACTAAAAGGCTATTTTAGCACAAACAAAATACCAACACAGGATAACTTTGCAGACTTAATTGATGCATCATTGAATCAGCAAAACGATGGCATTCGAAAACTGCCCGCTGCGCCGGTCAGTATTCAGGCTGACGGCGCATCCAATGGCTTGCAGGAACTGATCAGCTTTTATGGCAATTTCAGTAATGCCGTGCCGACATGGTCCTTCGATCAGAATCCGCGAGTAAATCCCAAGCAGGCAAACAGCGCCAGGCAGGGATTCAATATAAAGGATGGCGGCGGTACGAGTCGGTTATTTATCGACAAAACAACCGGGAACATCGGTTTGGGCACAATCAACCCGGCCGGAAAATTGGACATAAACCTGGCGGACGATGAGCAAACGACCAAACTGTTGGTTCTTGGCAAAGGAGACGCTGATTTATTCGTTGTTGATAATCAAGGCCACATCGGCATCGGCACGGCGACTCCCACCGCAATTTTGGATATCCGATCACGGGCTGGTAATAATCCTGACATATTACATATTGTCGATGGGGGGGGGCAATGTCTCAAGATTGGCATGACTACTAATATCGGTCATACTATTGATGCTGCGAGTGGCAACCATCTGGCGTTCTTAGTATCCGGATCGGAGAAGATTCGATTTGCCAGCAACGGCAACGTCGGCATCGGGACAGCGACTCCCGGGTTCCCATTAACATTTGCCGATACCCCTGGCGATAAGATTTCATTATGGGGTCAATCCGGCAACCACTATGGTTTCGGTATGGCATCGAACTTGTTACAGATTCACACCGACATCGCTAGGACCGACATCGCGTTCGGTTATGGATGTAGCGAAAACTTTACTGAGACCATGCGCATTAAGGGTAATGGTAATGTCGGCATCGGGACGGCCAGTCCAACACATCAACTTGATGTAGCGGGGACGATTCGAGTCACGGAAAATTGCATCATCAACAATAAAAATATCACGCCTCAGTCAGACGCGGGATGGTTTCGCATTGCCCAGGGTGGTGCGAATAAGGCCGGCATCTTTGAGATTCGCTGGGCCACCTCCGGCCACCATGGTCATATACGCTTTAGTATTGGGTTGAACTACGGTGATAGCAAGGGAGCCCAAATAACCGTATTAGAGTCCTCCAGCTACAACGGTAATACAATCGAGAAAATTCGACTATTAATAAAAGGTACGTATGACAGTCATTACATTGAGTTTTATTTTAACGGAATCCTTTACGAGAACAACCCGGTTCCATTTCAGGTTTACCACTATTCCGGATACGGATGGTCATTAGTCGATCCGATTGCCGGTTCGCTTCCTGACGGATACAAGGCCTATGAGTTAAGGACGGATATTTTGTTCGGGACTCGGTCCGGAGTAGATGAATCCAGCTTATTTTTGGTGGATCATCTCGGCAACGTCGGTATCGGGACGCCGAACCCTGGAGTAAAATTGGAGGTAGCCGGGACGATTCGGGCCTCAGAAAATTGCATCATCGACAAAAAGACCACCCCGCCTCTTTCAAAAGCGGGGTGGTTCAGCATCGCTGCAGGTGTCGAGTCTGGTGATGGCATCTTTGAGATTCGCTGGTCAGGCGTCGACCACCAAGGGCATATTCGCTTTAGTGTCGGAGCTCACTTTGGTGATCCCAACGGCATCCAAATAACGGTATTGGCAACCTCCAGCCACCACACCAAAATAATCGAAAAAATCCGACTATTAACGGCTTTGCCGAACCATATTTACATTCAAGCTTATTTCAACGGAGACCTTTACCAGAAGACGCCTATTTCATTTGACGTCTACCACAATTCCGGATACGGATGGTCATTAATGAATCCGCTTCCGGTTGGCGCTTCACTTCCTTCCGGTTACCTGGGCTATGAGTTCAGGACGGATATTTTGTTCGGGACTCGGTCCGGAGTAGGTGACTCCAGCCTATTTTTGGTGGATCACCTCGGTAACGTTGGCATCGGGACAGCGACGCCTGGTTTCCCGCTTTCGTTTCCGAATACATTCGGTGATAAGATTTCGATATGGGGCCAAAGCGGCCCTCACTACGGCATCGGCCAGCAGAATTGTTTACTGCAAATTCACACCGACATCGCTAGGTCCGACGTCGCGTTCGGTTATGGAGATAGCGAACACTTTACTGAGACCATGCGCATTAAGGGCACCGGCAACGTCGGCATCGGCACGGCGACTCCAGCAAGGAAACTACACGTACAAGGACAAATTGGATTACGGGGTGATGTTTCTATAAATTCAACTGATGGCATCTATTGGCATAGCGATAATCTTTATAGGCTCGCACGGACAACTGGGGCGTGGTCCTCACCCAACTACCAACAACTAGAAATGAATTTTGATACTGGCATTATCATTGATGGGGGAAGCCAGTATGGAAAGAGTGGAACAATCTTGCAACCCAACGGAGGCAACGTCGGCATCGGCACGACGACTCCCGGGTTCCCATTAACATTTACCGATACTCTTGGTGATAAGATTTCGCTATGGGGGCAGAATGGGATCCACTACGGTTTAGGCATGCAGAGTTATTTGTTACAGATTTACACCAGCGTCGTTGGCGCGGACATCGCGTTTGGTTACGGAGATAGCGAACACTTTACTGAAACGATGCGCATTAAGGGCAACGGTAATGTCGGTATCGGGACGACTGATCCCGGTAGGAAGTTGCATGTGAAGGGGACGACAACGGTTGCGGGCACCAGCGTCATCAGAGACGGCAATGATAGACCAACGATTCAACTCGAGGGAAATTATCCGCATTTCATCGTCAAAAGCCAGGGCAATGCCGCTCATGCCGGTACCATTGGCATCTGGTCATTTAACGGCGAAGAGACGACCCATCAATGGAATATGGGAGTCGGTCAATCCGGATTATTTTCGATGGGCTATGCCCAAAACGAGGCGAATCCTCATGCGGGAACAGGAGATTGTACCACCAAATCGGTTTTGTCCATGACATCTGTCGGCAACGTCGGCATCGGCACGCTGGACCCTGGAGTGAATAGACTTAAAGTCGCGCGTGATCTTGGTGGCGATGATCCCAGCGCTCTCCAACACGATTTTCAACTGGAGGTGAGAAAGGCGTCTGATAATAAATCTCTGGGCATAGGGGTGCTTGACAATGGCATCGGTGTCATTCAGGCAAAGGAAGTAAATGTTGGATATCAGGATCTGTTGTTAAATCCTGTCGCTGGCAGCGTCGGTATTGGGACGACAACTCCTAAGTATACATTGGATGTAAACGGAGGGATTAGGGCTAAAAAATTATTATTTGCCGACGGGTCCAGTCAATCTACAGCAACAGTTGTTGATATGGGAAGTGTATCAGGGCCTCAGTTGAACGGTGTAGCGCACAACGATACCAGGGTAATGTTTAAAAAGGTATTTAAGAAAAAGCCAAACGTAATAGTTAATTTATCAAGAATTGATTGTGCACATGATAGGAATTTACGTATTAATGCTTCAGTTATAGAGATTCAGAGAACCTATTTTGTTGTGAGAGTTGAGTCCTGGGCTGACACTATTATTTATAGTTCAATCGTTAGTTGGGTTGCTGCTAGTCTTTAGCAAAGCACAATTGATAATCCCCTACCCGAAAGAGGGCCTGATTTGTCAATAGTCATTCTAATCTGTTTAAAATTCAATAGTTACAAATAAAAAAGCCATATCATCAAAAATAAATGAATAGAAACGCCAGTCTTGATTTTGCTGCGCTACGTGCAGAAGGTATAAAACATCTGGAAAAAATGTCCGGTGATCATTGGACGGATTTCAATGCCCACGATCCGGGCATCACCATTCTTGAGCAGTTATGCTATGCCATAAGTGACCTTTGTTATCGCATCAACTACGGGATGGAAGATCTGCTGGCAAGGAAAACCGGCGACCCGTATTCCAGTTTGCCGTCAGCGGCGGCAAGTCTAAGCTGCAATCCTGTAACGATAGAGGATATGAGGAGAGTTATCATTGATCTTTCCGGAGTCGACAATGCCTGGATTACGCCAGTTGAACGGCCTTGCCCGCATCTTTATTACAACCCCAACAACCACATCATGACGTTTTCGTATAACCCCGCCTATCAACCCGTGGACATCAAGGGCCTCTATCATGTCCTTATCCAAAAGACTCCGGGCTATATGCGTGATACTGTCATCAATGATGTCTGGAAAACCCTAATGACGTGCCGGAATCTTGGTGAGGATATAGAGTCTGTCGAGCTTCTTCGGGAAGAAAAGGTCGTTATCGATACGGCCATTGACATTGCACATGTTGACGAGCCGGAGCGGTTGGAGGCCGAAATAAGATTCAGGATAGCCGATCTCTTAGCAAATAGACCGCGTTTCAACACCCTTGACGAACTCCGTGAACAGGGACTCAGTCCGGATGACATATTTAACGGGCCAAAGCTGACACACGGGTTTATACGTGCAGAAGAACTACATCGGTGTGGGATCATCACTGAGATTCGGGCATCTGAATTCATCAGCGAAATCATGAAAATCAAGGGTGTACAAGCAGTCAGATCGCTTTCAATACGCTTAAACGATCAGAGTCATTCTTGGATAGTAAAGCTTCCGCAAGGAAGTGTCGGTGTTTTTGATTATGATGGTTCCGGGATTAATTTCTTTCGCAATAATATTCAGGTGAACACCGACAAAAAGACAGTGAAGCTTGACTTTAATACGTTTCAAGATAACGAACAAAAGTCACCGCTGGAACCGCCCCAAAGAGATATTGTTGTCGAACCTGGAAGATACCGTGATATTGGCCGCTATTACTCGATTCAAGAGGAATTTCCATCTATTTACGGCATTGCTCCGGGTTCTTTGCCCGAAAACACCCCGGTTGAGCGCCGACAGCAGGCGCAGCAGCTTAAGGCATATCTTCTCTTTTTTGAGCAGATCCTGGCCAACTGGTTTGCACAAATTGATCATGTTAAGGACCTCTTTTCCACGGCGTCTTCAGAGACGGTTAAGACATATTTTAATCGGAATCTGGCGGACATTGTCCCGGAAATCAATGGCATTATTGACAACGGTTATCTTGCCAGGATGAAAGCCAATGAAGGGTATTTAGATACAAATCTTGATCGTCGAAACCGATTTCTCAATCACCTCCTGGCACGTTTCGCCGAAGAGTTGCAGGATAGCGCTCTGACCGACCACGCCGGCAAGGGGGACCAAAGTGTAACCGGTACTGATTTCTTGCAAATCATTAAAACCAAAGAAGAATTCCTCCAGCGTTACCCCCATATGAGTTATGCCCGTTTTCGCTCCTGTAACTATCGAGCCGACTATTGGGATTCTGACAACATCTCCGGTCTGAAGATGAGAATCGGTCTTCTTCTGGGAATTCCCATACACAATGACAAGATCGGAGATGGAGACAAAGAAGGTTTTCATATTCTGGAGCACATCCTGCTGCGTCCTCGTGCCGAAGACAACGCTGGCCAGTTAGAGTTTGCGCCGGGAAGAAGTGCTATCAAGACGTTCATGTTTCAGGGCCAGGGCGCTTATTCAACCATTTCCTGTAACTCCCGAAAGCACGGGCTGTCAAGAGACGAAATTATTGAGGTTCTGGATGCCGGTTTTTTAAACGGTATTTACCGGGTCGAGGCGGTCAGCAATGGCAATAATTTTGAAATCAAACCGCAGCGCACCCTCAGTAACGGCGAAAAAGGGCAACTCAAGGGATTATCCGGAGACTGGCGACCAACCAGCCTTCCATTTCTGACATTCAAGCGTAAGATCACCGATATAACGATCGATCAGGAGATCATGACGTGCACATCCTTTGGTCATGGGTTACAGACCGGGGACGAAATCAGAATACTTGGAGTTGACGCTATTAAAGACAGCTTTGCTGTTGCTATGATTGATCAGAATAGATTTTCAATCGAGCCCGGCAGTTCTAATTCCGTTAATTTGAAGGACAATACGATGGATTGGATACGGGTGACACAATTGATCGATCCATATTCGCTCCAGCTCACATTTGCCTTTCCCCGGGATATTGGCCGTTTCAAAGACAATTTGGATTTTTGCCGCTATATCGAGATGATCATACGCAGTGAAACACCCGCTCATCTTCGTGTTTATATTCAATGGTTTGACCACAATGAAATGGAGTATTTCGAAAATACCCTTGATCAGTTGATGAATGAATTGCAGGTGAGTAGCGAAGAGTGAACGGTGAGGAGCAAGAAAGTGATCAGTGAAGAACCAGTGATCAGTGAGAAAACAGTGAACAGTGAAAAGCGAAGAGTAAAAAAGCATAGCGCGACGTAGCCAGGAGTGTAACGAAGGCGAAGACGCGGTAAAACGTCAATATCATTAAGTTAAGGATTGATTTATTCGAAACGGTCGTTGGAGTTCACAACTTCAGTTGTGCTTTTTTTGTAATCAGTAAACAGTGATTAGTTATCAGTAAACAGTAATCAGTGAAGAACGAGGAGTAAGACAATTTCGCTTCTAATGAGGTTATTAATGGAAGAAACGTTGCGCCGCAGGCTTTGGAGTGCGGTGAAGTTGCCGTGCGCTGTCGCTTCACTTTCGCTCTTTGGGCTCACGAGCTCGTTTCACGAGGTCACACCGCTTTTAGATGGAGCGGAGCGTTGTACAAATGTACCATTTTTATCAAAATTATACTTGACCAAGAGGGCATAGAACATGGAATACAGAATAACAACCGATAAGCGATTCCGACACGACGGATCTTCAATACTGAACCCTGAACAATAATCCCGCGTAGCGGGACTGTCTTTGGGAGCAATTGACAATTAAATCTTTCAGTCTTTTTCATTCACAATTCACAATTCACAATTCACAATTAAAAATGCCTAACAAGCACATATCCTTACGTGACGCGCGCGACAAGTTAATTGACCAACTGACCGCCGTGCACTGTTATCCCCTTCGGGATCTTCCAGTCGATACGAAATCTCCCATCGTTGCTTATGAACGGCCAGTGCGCATCAACGTTTATCAATCGCAGCAAGGTGTCGACTACAAACTTTTTGATAATTACAGTGATGCGGAAGTTTTGCTTGCCGACGATGACGTCAACGAAGGTGTTGAGTTGAAGGAGGGAGCTGGCAGCACACAGACGTTCTTGGAATTACAGACTCAGAAGGGCTTAACAAAACAGGAGTATACCTTTAGAGTTGCGGCCGTGAACCAACGGTCAGGCTTGAGTTCGCCCCTTTATCAGCGCGTCGAAGTAAAAGTTACGGTTGACACAACACTCAATTTCAGATTTGCTAGTGATTGGATTGATTATGGTTCGACGGCGGAGATTATCATTGAACGCACTCAGGAGTATGTTTCTTATCAGATCGAGAATTCTGCCGATGAGGCCTTAAGCGACCCAATCGTTAGCGAGGGCGGGGACTTGAGCATCGTCACGACAAAAGAGTTTCAGGAAAACACCAACTTCAAGATTAAAGCCACGAATAGCGTCGATGATGACGCGCACAATATCAGTCTTTATCTGAAAAAGACCGGCGTTATCCAGGTATTGCCGAATTTGGATCTGCCAGCTGCATTGAAAGAAGCTGACTGGATCTACAATTCTCAGCTAACCGTAGCGATACCAAACTCTCAATCGTCGGTAACGTATAAATTGGTTGTTGTCAGCATTGATCAGGACTGCGCGCCCTACAGCATTGCTGTCGGCGCTGTCTGGAGCAAGAAAGTTCCGGGTATTGACGGAACACTTGAGATTGATTCCAAAGCCTTCAGGGAAGATGCAATATTGCAAGTCATCGCCAGCAAGAAAGGGGCACCGGAACTATCCTTAAAACTTACAGAACCGATGGTGGTAAAGGTAAAGCCGAATCCGGGTACTAAGGTATCGGCAGTAACAGATAAAGTGCCTAAAGGCAGCGTCGGCCTGATTCAGGTCTCAGGCACACAACCGGGCGTCAAATATCAACTTCGCAACAACACGAACAATGTCACTATCGGATGGCCTCGGTTTCACTCAAAAAATTACGGTGTTGACAAGGCCACGCTCGGCGTCGATTTGGCTGTCGGCGAGTTTAGCGGTCCGACAGTCCAGTTACCGACGGCAATATTATCCAAGAACCATACCTATAATGTTCTGGCCATTAAAGTCAGCACCGGTTTAAGTTGTGAATTAACGCAAACCGCGGAGGTGGGAATAAGCAGTTAAAATACCAGTGATCAGTTAAAAAACAGTGATCAGTTCTTAGTGAACAAATGAAAAAACAGTAATCAGTAAAAAACGAAGCCCGACGTAGTCAGGTGTATAGCGAAGGCGAAGACGTGGTGATCAGTAAGTAAAACGTCAATGTCATGAACTTAATCGGCTTCGCCGGATAAATCGTAACGACTTAAAATACAAGTGCTTATATATATAATAAAATCAACAAAAAACACGGACGGGGTTAGGTTTGTAGTCCCGTCTTCAGGCGGAAGTTTTAACGACGCTTCAGCGAGTGTATGGCACCTAT
>JAJFLO010000536.1 GCA_021772675.1 Verrucomicrobiota bacterium
AGAATACTCCTGAGTTCCCAGCCGTGCGGTGAAAAAAAGTCGATCCTTGTGTACATCACTACAAACATTCAGGTGGTTTTCGCGGTTGACATTGACTGGTTTATACGTCATTTTCATAACTAGGGTCCTTTCTTTTTTAGCGATTAGAGGTGGCCCGATGAGGATCTCGGGGATACGATCTGATTAACATCGTCGATCTTCGAGATTCCTCAACTTAAAAAAACTCATCTAATAGTATGTCGACATATAGATTGCTTTATCCATGATACCCAGAATTATATCGGAGTAAATCCTGCACAGTGCCTTACCAATTTGATTAATTCCTCCACTTTAAGTTAGCCTCCATTCGAATCAAAGATTTCCTCTGAATAACTTGTGATCATCTTTCCCCCAATTATAAGGTTATATCGAAACACCCGGAACTGTCTTCAAATTTAAGTCTCTAAATATTTTATTTTCCGGATTATAAAACCAATTATGAGAAAATCATTATTATTGACGTACCAACCTAAACATAACAAAGGAGACCAAAATGAACACGAAACTAGCCAACACAAAACTTCTTTTCACAATATTGGCAATAGTTTTCTGTGGATTGTTGATCATCACATCAAAAAATTATGCCGTCGAGTGGTGGCCATTTGGCGCACAAACAGATTTGTCAAAAGTTCCTATACAAATCAACCCAAATCCCGTTTCATCTAAGATTAAGGCTCAAACGAGTGTTGCCCCTGTAATAAATAAAGCTGCCCCAAGTGTTGTTAACGTATTTTCAACCAAAATTATCCGGGCCTCCTCAGAAATGCAACACATGCCATTCTTCCACGATCCCTTCTTCAGACATTTTTTCGGTGGTAATTTAGAATCAAATCCAAAGTGGAATCCAAAAAATAGAAAAGAACAAAGTTTAGGATCAGGTGTTATCGTTTCAGGTGATGGATACATTATAACCAATAATCATGTGATTGATGGTGCTGACAAAATCCTTATTTCCTTAAATGACAGTAAAAAGGAATATGAAGCAACCGTAGTTGGTGCTGACCCGAAAACTGACATTGCATTATTAAAAATTGAAGCTGAAAATTTGCCTGCGATCACCTTAACAGACAGCGATCATATTGAAGTTGGAGATTTTGTCATCGCAATTGGAAATCCTTTTGGTGTAGGACAAACGGTAACGAGCGGTATTGTCAGTGCGATTGGACGAGGTAATATTGGAATAATTGACTACGAAGATTTCATACAGACTGATGCATCCATTAATCCGGGAAATTCTGGTGGCGCGCTGATAGACGCTGAAGGAAGATTGATTGGCATTAATACCGCTATTTTAAGCCGCACAGGTGGAAATCAGGGCATTGGATTCGCAGTGCCCACTAATTTAATGAAGAGTGTCATGGAGCGAATCTTAAAGCATGGTCGAGTTGTTCGCGGATTTCTTGGTGTGCAAATTCAGGATATTTCGTCAGAATTGGCAGAAGTATTTAATCTCTCCAGTGAAAACGGGGCAATTGTAGGCAATGTTATTCCAGATAGTGCGGCTCACGAAGCTGGTTTGGAAAAAGGCGACGTCATTGTTCAATTCAAGGGAAAAAAGGTAAAAGACACACGACATCTAAGGTTATTGGTAGCTCGAACTGCGCCTAAAACTAAAACTAAAGTTATGGTAATACGGAATGGTAAAGAAATGGAGTTTAACGTACTACTTGAGGAACTCCCAGGTACGGAGATGGCAGGAAATATTTATGAAAGCCAAACTGGAGGTGAGATTAAATTGTTATCTGGCATTCTCATCGATGACCTTAATCATCATATCAGGCAACAGATAAATATACCTACTGATCTCGAAGGCGCCTATGTCCGCGAGATTAAAGAAGATTCTGTCGCATTTGCAGAGGGATTGAGAAAAGGTGACGTTATTATCGAAATTAACCGAACTCCAGTAAAGAATGCCGACGATGCAATTAAAATTAGTCGAAATATCAGAGATGGCTCGATACTTCTCTATATTTGGAGTAATTACGGCAAGAGATATATTGTAATTAAAAATGATGAATAGATGCTGAACTTAGCCAACCTTACTACATTATTAGCAAGTCTTATTGGCGTAGTTGCCGTTGGTGTCGTTCCCACATTAGAAAATGCAGTTTGAATAGGCATAATTCTAAACGGCTGTATTGGTCAATTGAGAACTGGTAAATCTGCTATCTTTGAAAGCATGTTCAAAATTATATTTTAAAAAATGAATCAGAATACAATGCGAATTGGCGTAGATCTAGGAGGAACAAAAATAGAAGTTGTTGTTCTGGACAATCAACATAATATTATTGACAGAAAACGATCACCAACTCCTTCACAAAATTATACCGCTATCATCTCTGAAATAAAAGAACTCATCGATTCATGCGTTGGTCAAATATCATGTCATTATACAATCGGCATAGGTATACCTGGAATTCTATCTGCCACTACGGGCCTGGTAAAAAATGCAAACCTTCAATGCCTTATTGGGAAACCTTTTGATAGAGATCTTTCAACAGCACTAGAATCACCTGTAAAAATATCCAACGATGCAAATTGCTTTACTTTGTCTGAAGCAGTCGATGGGGCTGCCAAAGGATATCGCACTGTCTTTGGTGTTATTATCGGTACAGGCACCGGTGGAGGGATTGTTATAAATGGAAATGTGCTTTCTGGAAAAAATTCGATCGCTGGAGAGTGGGGACACAACCCATTACCCTGGCCAAATTCCCAGGAAATTCCGGGTCAAAAGTGCTATTGCGGCAAATTTGGGTGCATTGAAACCTTTCTATCTGGATCCGGAATGGTATTCGATTACCATTCTGTTTCTAAAAAAAAAATAACCACAGAAGAAATTGTTAAATTGGCAGAAAACGATAACTTAGTCGCAAAGAATGTTCTTTATAGATATATTGATCGTTTAGCACGAAGTTTGGCAATGATCATAAATGTTTTGGACCCAGACGTAATCGTATTGGGTGGAGGGTTGTCAAACATCAGCAGCCTATACCATGAGATACCAGATTGCTGGGGACAATACATTTTTTCGAATGATGTAAAAACGTTACTAAAACAAGCAGAATTTGGCGATTCAAGCGGAGTAAGAGGTGCCGCATGGTTATGGAACTAAGGAGCTGTCCATAAATAAATCATGCATCTAGCATTTTATCTTCGGCTAATAGTTATACGATCCCCAATCATGAATTATTCGAAATAGCTCGCTATAATCGAATCGAAAAACTCTAAACCGAATCTGAGTGCGAATATGTTCAACTTATTTGTGAACAGTTCCTAAGATTAATTAAAAATTAACGATACTTAACAGGAAAATTCATCATGTTTTCAGAAAATCAGTATATTGATTCTATCAAATTTGAAACAAATGTTTGCATACACTTACATTCAAAAACCTCAAAGGAAATTCAGGATTATAGACCAACAGAGGGTCAACGTTCTGTACTTGAGCTTTTGCAATATCTAACAACATGCGTACAGACACCGATACGTTGTTTAATTTCTCAGGATTGGTCTAAGGCGCCGGAATATCTGGAGGAGATTAAAAAAATCGGTTTTGATGATTACTGCAATGCAATGAATTCTCAGGTAAAAGAGGCAGAAGAATTACTCTGCGGTTTTACGGAAGATGATTACACCACCAAAATGGCAATGCTGCCGACTGGCCAGGAGGTCGTATTAGGAGCAGCGTTGGTCAACTTTCCCCTTAAATTCATAACTGCTTACCGAATGCAGCTCTTTTTATATCTCAAAGCAAACGGGAAAGATAAGTTAAATACCATGAACTGTTGGTTTGGTATGGATCAACCGAATATAGATTTAAATCAAGATTAATCATTTCGCATATTCAACTGAACGTGTTTCCCTGATTACACAGACTTTTATTTGACCGGGAAACTGCATTTCTGCCTCTATTTTTTTTACAATGTCTCTCGATATACATAATGCGTCGTTCTCCGTTATTTTCTCAGGTTCTACAATAATTCTTAATTCCCGTCCAGCCTGAACTGCATAACAACTTTCAACACCTTTAAATTTGTTGCCAATTTCTTCTAACTGTTCCAGACGTTTTATATAAAATTCATCCGTTTCTGACCTAGCACCCGGCCGGCTCGCACTCATTGCATCACATACGCTAACTAACGCAGCTAAAGGCGTTTCTGCAGCGATTTCACCGTGGTGGCATGCAACACCATTTAGAACTTCGGGATCTTCGCCAGCACGCTTCAAAAAATCGCGTCCGATAATAGCATGCGGACCTTCAATGTCACTATCTAGTGCTTTTCCAATATCATGCAGTAATCCCATCCGTTTTGCTTTATCAATATTTAAGCCCAGTTCCGCCGCGATAACAGCCATAAATTTTCCTACCTCAATCGAATGCCTTAAGACATTTTGCGAGTAACTGTATCTGAATTTCAGCTTTCCTAAAACCTCGATCACCTGCGGTGCAAGTCCCGCAATTTGCAGCTCATGAGCAGCATTTTCCCCGGTAGCAATTATTTCGCTCTCTAATTCACTTTTAGCAATTTCAACAACTTCTTCTACCCGGGTTGGATGGATACGCCCGTCTTCAACCAGCCGCTCCAATGCAATTCTAGCAATTTCAAGACGTTTAGGGTCAAAACAAGTAATAACGACTGCTGAAGGGGTATCGTCTATTAATAAATTTACTCCCGTCTCCGCTTCGAATACTCGAATATTTCGCCCCTCTCGACCAATTATTCTACCTTTCATATCATCTGAGGGCAGTGAGACTGTTGCGGTCGTCCGTTCGTAAGCACACTGTCCAGAAAATCGCTGCATCGCCTGAACCATCAGTTTTTGAGATTCTCTTTTACATTGTTGTTTTATTTCATCAATCGTTTTTCTGATGAGTGTTCCTCGCTCATTTGCCAATTCATTTTCCAATTTCTGCATCAACTGCACACGAGCCTGGTCTCGAGTCATCATCGAAATACCCTCAAGTTGAATTATTTCCTTTCGGAACACCTCGTCTAGTTCATCTATTTTGTTTTTCAATTTTATCTCAGTTTCATTTACCTCGTCTTCCCTTGTTCTAATTTCGGTTTCCATATTTTGAACTAGATTCATTTTACGTTCGATATTGATCTCTCGTTCGTTTAGTCGCTTTTCATGTTCTTGTAAATCTATTCTTTTGTCTCTTGTTGATTGGTCAAAATCTTCTCGAATTTTGATCAGCTGTTCTTTTGCTTTTAGATCTGCTTCCTTTAAAATTTTACCAGCTTCTACTTCTGCCGATACTTTTATGTCATGAATGGTCTGCTCTGTCGATTTACTAAATAGAATGGATAATATTCGACTAAGTATTATCCCAGCTATCACACCTAAAATAACTAGTAATATTTTCATTGTCTCGTGTCCTCTTTTGTGATTGAATTATACTTCAAATTCTAAACATCTCTTATCTGTAATTAGGGAATCAAGGCTGATATCGTACCTAGTTGTTGGTACAAGCGTAGTTAGTTGCCAATCATATCCAATGCCTATCTTTTTACCACTGTATCGATTAAGTAGTGAATCATAGAAGCCTTTGCCTCTACCGATTCGTCCACCAAAAACATCAAACGCGATCCCGGGAATAAACCAAACAAGCCGGGAAAAGTCTGTACAATTTTCTACTGAAAGTAGACCGTCTTTGGGCTCAGGTATGCCTAGGTAGCCCGGAAGTAAATCCGTTTTTAAGTTCGTAATCTTGACGATATTATATTGGTTATTTGAGCGATCATATCGAGGATAATAAACAGAGGTTCTCTTCGTCAGTGTATCATTCACAAAATGATCTAACTTTATCTCAAATTGAATCGCTGAATAAACAACAATACCAGCTGTTTTTGCTATCAATTTTTCCATATTCATTATTCTCATACAAATTTCGGAACTCGCATTTTCTATCTTTTCAATAGAAACTGAATTCAAAAGTTGCAAAAATTTTGATCTTGTTTTGAGTTTAATTTCGGGATTCATAATAATAAATTCTTTGGCCTTAAACTCGTTAGATTACTTAACTGAGTTTTTATGCAGAATATCAGGCTATAATTTCTGTTAGGAGGGAAATTAAAATCTGTAAATACGGATTTTCCGAAATGTAGAAACTCCAGATAGGTTAACAATAATTTATGGAAATTATTTAACCCTCGAAGAGGACTAGAGGGATTATCTTTCGCTACCAAATCATTATAATAAATCAAGGAAGATTGTAGAATGGAAATGTAACGATGAGATCTATTGTAACGATCTCGAATGCGGGTTCCGCGAATATAGTAAAATTGTAACATTTCCAAATCTCCCCGATCACAGGTTGTTGCCTGGTAAGGGTGATGAGAAGCATATAAAAACTGTCACAAGTGGTGAATCATAGGTGGGGAAAAATATTATTTATTGCTAAATAATCGCATATATCTTACACATCAGCTATAGATTAATCCGTTTCGATAATTCTGAATTCGACTTTGGTTTAATTCAAACAATTGATAATTGCAATTTGTTGCCAACATATAATTTCTATAATCAATTAATTTAACTGGCACAACCGACATGTAATGAAAAGTACCCAACTGACTTTTTAGGAATGAATAGCAATAGTCAATAATTCTGACAACAGTGATCAGAATACTAATTTGAACTACAAATCGACTATTAGTTGCACGAACAGCCCTTCTATGATACCATTTTAACCAGTTAGTAAGATGAAAATACTGATCAGAATGGTCAATATTTTGAATCAAATAGATACTTAATAAATAACATAATAACAATAAATATATCACAATGCTCCTTCCGTCACTCTACAGAACTTGCTTTAACTTCTAATCATCCGTCCCAACGAACTAGCGTTTAGACTCAAGTTTTACAAAAACACAATTTTTTAACTTATGACCAAAGTAACAATTCGTAAAGCAGTTATTTTGAAAATTCCACTCTATTTTATCTGCCACAGCACCGTTTATATTTTTTCCCACTTCCACAAATACACGCATCGTTTCTTCCTATTTTTGGCGTGCCTCGATGAAAGGTTATACCTTTGACCATGCTTGATCCATCCGTACCTGCAGGCGTGTCACCCGCATCCTCAATAACGGCCCCAGATTCTATTGAGAATTGGTCAAACAAATTATGAATTTCTTTCTGGGGCAGGGACGTAAGAAAATTCTTAAAAGCGGAAATACTTGACGACGAACGAAAGATCAAAGACGAAATCTCATTATTTATCTGACCAATTAGATCTCCGAACATGTGAAATGCCTCCTGTTTATACTCTATTAAAGGATCTCTCTGACCGTGTGCCCGTAAATAAATTCCGCTCCGCAAATCATCCATTGCATATAAATGTTCCTGCCATAAGCGATCATGAGCACTTAACATGATATGACGTTCCATACGTATCAAACTTTCTTTCGCATCACCTTTTATCTTTTCCTGATAAGCATTTTCTACCTTTTCCTTCAACGAAACAACTAATTTTTCAACATCATAATTATTTATGTCTACCTCTAAATGATTTTCCTTGAATCCAATAGGATATGTGGTATTCAACCAATGGAGCATTGCTGTTTTATCAAATGGATATCCATACTTTTTTACATCTAAACTCATCGAATCCAAGTGATCATATATTGCATCATCAATAAAATTCATTAATAATTCATGGGTATCTTCTGCTTTCAGAATTTCACTGCGCCTACCATAAATGACTTTGCGTTGTTTATTCACAACGTCATCGAACTGAAGTGTGCGCTTTCGGGTAGAATAATGCTGCTGTTCAACTTTTTTCTGTGCGCTTTCTATCGATCGATTAAGCCATGGATGTGACAATTCTTCGCCTTCTTCAAATCCGAGTTTTTCCATTAAACCCGCGATGCGGTCTGACCCAAATAGTCTCATTAAATCATCTTCCAAAGAAATATAAGAACGAGATGAACCTGGGTCTCCCTGACGGGCACAGCGCCCTCGAAGTTGTCGGTCAATCCGTCTAGAATCATGTCTTGCACTGGCGATAACGTGTAATCCTCCTAATTGATCGACACCGTCACCCAGTCGAATATCCGTTCCTCGTCCTGCCATATTTGTCGCGATAGTGACAGCTCCTCGCTGTCCTGCTCGTGCAACTATTTCCGCTTCATGTTGGTGGTTCTTTGCATTCAGTACGTTATGCTGAATTTTATCTCGCTTTAATAAACGGCTTAAAATTTCAGAAACTTCTACTGAAATCGTACCAAGTAATACCGGTTGATTTTTGCCATGGAATTCTTTAATCTCATTTATAATACTTTTATATTTTTCTCGTTTTGTCTTAAAAATTTTATCGTTAAAATCCTGACGAATACATGGCCTATTGGTTGGGATTACCAGAACATCCAGATCATAAATATCTTTAAATTCATTTGCCTCAGTTTCGGCAGTTCCAGTCATTCCAGCAAGTTTATCATACATTCGGAAATAATTTTGGATCGTTATGGATGCGAGAGTTTGTGTTTCCCGTTCAATAGTAACCCCTTCTTTCGCCTCTAAAGCCTGATGTAATCCTTCGCTAAAGCGCCGACCAGGCATAAGTCGACCGGTAAATTCATCAACAATCATAACTTTATTGTCCTTAACTACATAAAGAACGTCTTTTTCAAATAAGCAGTATGCACGCAATAGCTGTGATATATTATGGATGGATTCACTGCGTTGATCAAAAAGTGTCTGTAATTTAGATCGTTCTTCTTGTTTTTGCGTATCATCGAGATCTTCTTTTGCATCAATTTCTTGAAACTCACTAACAAGATCGGGTATAACAAAGCTTTCAGGCTCTCCAGGACTCAATGTAGATCTTCCTTTTTCACTTAAATCGGTATCATGTGCTTTTTCATCAATGGTAAAGTAAAGAGATTCTTTTAGTTCCTGAAGCATCCCCCTATTTTGATCACTATGCGTTTCCAGTTCCCTTTTATCGAGACTTTTATGAATTGTGGGATCTTCCATCAGTCGAGTTAATTGCTTGTGTTTAGGCATGCCAAGTTTGACCAGCAGAAGATCTGTGATTGCCTCATCATGATCAGGTTCACTGGGTTCAGTAGCCAAAACGTTTTTCGCTTTAGTTACCAGTTTAGTGCACAATTCATTTTGCTTTCGAACAAGATTCTCAACTGAAGGCTTTAATTGATCGTATCGATGGGTAGAAACGGCAGCAGGACCTGAAATAATAAGAGGGGTACGTGCCTCATCGATTAAAATGCTATCTATTTCGTCAACTATAGCAAAGTAATGATCACGTTGAACCAAATCCTCCGGATCATGAGCCATCCCCATGTCTCTAAGATAATCAAAACCAAACTCACTGTTTGTGCCATACGTTATATTGCACTCATACTGGTTGCGACGCTCCTGTGGATCCATGCTATTTTGTATACAGCCAACCGAAAGCCCCAACCACCTTAAAACAGTTCCAACCCATTGCGAATCTCTCAATGCAAGATAATCATTGACAGTCACTAACTGACAATTTTTCCCGGTTAATGCATTGAGATAAAGGGGTAATGTCGCTACTAAGGTTTTTCCTTCGCCTGTCTGCATCTCAGCAATCCCTCCCTTGTGAAGCGCAATTCCTCCAAGCATCTGAACATCATAGGGGATCATGTCCCACCCAATTTCCTGGTTTGTGATATTAATTACGGTTCCCACGAGTCGTCTACATGCATTTTTTACGGTAGCAAAAGCCTCAGGCAGCAAATCATCAACTGAAACATTGTCGTCCGAATATCTCTTCCTAAATTCAACAGTTTTTTCCTTTAATTGATCATCGGTTAAACTCTGATACTCAATTTCGATATCGTTAATTTGTTTAACAATTGGAAGGATTTTTTTTATTTGGCGTTCATGCTTTGAGCCAAACACTTTTTTTAGAACCTGTGACAACATTACGTATTTTCCTATAATTCAAAATTTCATTGCCGATGAATAGTTTACGCCGCATCTAATTGAAAGGGCGAATCTTAGCAATTATTGAGTTGCATTCATAGAATCCATTATGCTTATTTATGATTTCAATGCCAACACTCATCCAATGGTAACTAACATAATAAACACTTTGAATACAAATTCCTATAGTATATCAACTAGTCTTTATAATTCTTAGAGAAAGTAATTCCAATAGTAGCTTTTTGGAAAGCGTCGAAGAAACTAACATTTTATCGACTTCAGCAATCATGCGGATTGCTGCAATTAATTCTTGACCGGTATATTGCATCGCCTGTTGGGCAATCATTTTTATTTGCCAGAACGATTTTCCCAATATGACATTCCCTTCAAATCCAGCAAGGTTAACCTCGTGTCCATCCTGAATCATACTCGCTAACGTCGATGCATTTTTACACCTTAAATGAGCCATTAGTAATTTTGCCTGAAGTAACTCAATAAAATATCGAGCAAGAAAACGAACCTGCCCGAGAACACTTCCTTCGGGGTCTTTTGTATGATTCATTAATTGCTGAATTGTATTGAATGCGTCTTCAGCATTGCGATCTCCAAATGTGTTTGCTAATGCATAAAACACAGCTTCCCTATTGCCTAAACATATTGATCTGACATCATTATATGACGGTGAATTCCCAGCAAAACAGTATAACTTTTCAATCTCATTAGCAATTCTTCCAGTATCAACACCAATGCATTCAATCAAGTAATCAACTGCCTCTTTTGACAGTGTCATTTCATGTTCTTTTAATCGGTCATTCAAAACTGCTTCCACATCTTTTCGCCATGCTTTTTTGGCAATTTCCGGCTTCTTAAAAATTAATATTTTACCCGCTTTTTCACAGGATTTATACAGCACATTTTTAGCATCAATGCCAAGCCCGCTTATAACTAATGATATATCAGACAAACAGTCACTTTCGATTAACTCTGCAATTTGTTCAATTGCAAGTCCAAGAGGATCCCTCTTCTTAATGGCACTTTCTTTACCGGCAGCGGCTAAAAATAAAATGTTTGATAACCATATAACTCTATTACTACTGAAAAATGACGGTGTTTTAATCAAGACGATTATATCGTCTAAAATCAACTCTGGAGATTTTTCGTCATCTTCTCTAATCATTTCAAGTGAAAGTGGATCTGACTCTACATCGACTAATCTGTCTATAATTTTTTTTGCTTCTATCTCAATAGCGCTACCGTCGTCACCTGAGACTAAATAGACATTACCCATATTAAAGTTCCTCACCACGCCATGAAAAAACATCTCTGGCAAGCTCTTCATTTTCTATATACCACTTGCAAAATTTAGGGACGCCTTCTGCAATCGATGTTTCGGGAGAAAAATCAAGTTTCTCTTGAGAACGACGAATATCGGCATAGGTTGCAGGAACATCACCCGGTTGCATTGGCAAATTATTTATTATTGCCTTTTTGTTTAGAGACTTTTCAATTAAAGTAATCATATCCAATAGATTTTCACATTTATGATTACCAAGGTTAAATAGTTCATATTGATCCAAACATTTAAGGAAAAGTGCATTCGTTACACCATTAATAATATCATCAATATAGGTAAAATCTCGCTTCATGTCTCCATTATTGAATACCGGAATGGGTTTGTCATTAAGAATTTTTTCTGTAAATATCCACATTGCCATGTCTGGACGTCCCCAAGGTCCATATACGGTAAAAAACCGCAGGCCGATTGTTTGAAAATTATATAGATGAGAGTAACAATGAGCCATAAGCTCATTTGCTTTTTTTGAAGCAGCGTAAAGGCTTATTGGAGCATCAACGTTATCTGTTTCTGAAAATGGTAGTGATTTATTGCCCCCGTATACACTGGAACTTGATGCATAAACAAGTCGCGTTACACCGTGATGCCGACAACACTCAAGAATGTTCAGAAATCCCTCAAGGTTTGACTTTTGATATTCAAACGGATTTGTCAGGCTATACCTTACTCCAGCCTGGGCAGCAAAATTACAAACGATATCGGGTCTATGTTTAGCGAAAATCTCAACGAGTCTATGATAATTACAGAGATCGCCGTCATAGTGACAATATCCGTCATTTGCCTCCAAATTTTTTAACCTCGCTTCCTTAACACTTTTGGGATAGAATTCGTTTAAATTATCATAGCCAATGACCTCATGCCCCAATTTTATCAATTTTCGCGCGAGACTAAAACCAATAAACCCTGCTGTTCCCGTTATAAATACTTTTTTTTTCATATTAAGCCCGATAAACTTTTTCGTGTTCTGGACATGCATTGCGCGTGTCGATTATTACTTTGGCATATTTAATGATTTTTTGATAATCAATATTGTCATGATCTGTAGCAATAATTGCTGCATCAAATTCATCACTTGTCAGATTAGATAAAGCAATACTTTTATTTCCAGCTAAATGAGGATGTTCTCGGGTTTTCTTTATTTCTGGGCAAAAATGATCTAAATAACTTACTGTAGCTCCTTTATGTGTTAATTCGTCCCAAAGAACAAACGTGGGACTTTCTCTGATATCATCAATATTTTTTTTGTAAGCAAGACCTACCAACAATACTCGACTGGCTTTTAAAGCAATTCCATGATCATTCAATGCCAACATAGTCTGCTGAATGACATAATTTGGCATGTTTGTGTTAATCTCTCCAGCTAATTCTATGAATTTGGTAGATATGCCATATTCTTTTGCCTTCCACGTTAAATAAAATGGATCGATTGGGATGCAATGTCCACCGAGTCCGGGACCAGGGTAAAACGCCATATAACCAAATGGTTTTGTTTTAGCGGCATTTATCACTTCCCAAATGTTGATATCCATTTTTGAAAAGACCATCTTCAGCTCATTGACTAATGCAATATTCACACATCGAAAAATATTTTCCATAAGTTTAGTGGCTTCAGCAGCACGGCACGTCGAAACAGGCACGGTTTCACAAATAATTGAATCATACATCGATTTTGCCGCGATTAGAGATTTAGTATTGAGACCGCCAACAACCTTTGGTATCGTTGAGGTGTTATAGGATTTATTATTCGGATCTTCTCTTTCCGGCGAATAGCCAACAAGGAAATCATTTTCAGCGGTTAATCCAGAGAGCTGCTCCAGAATAGGTACTAATACTTCCTCTGTTGTCCCCGGATAGGTGGTTGATTCTAGAACGATTAGTTGATCTTTTCGAAGATAGGGTCCAATTAGATTTGCAGTTTTTTCGATATAGCTTAAGTCTGGATTTCTATGTTCGTTTAGGGGAGTTGGTACACAAATCAATATTGCGTCACATTTTGAAACTACCGAGAAATCTTTAGTTACAGTGGCATTATCATTATTTGTTATTTGATTTTTAATAACATCCGCATTGATATGACCGATATAGGAGTTTCCACTCTCCAGGCTAGATATTTTATTCGTATCAACGTCGAATCCGATTACTACGAATCCTTGTTTAGAAAACTCAATAAGTAACGGCAAACCAACATAACCCAAACCAATAACACCGATTTTTGCGGTCCTATTGTTAATTTTTTCGACAAAAAAATTCGACATAACCAACTCCTATTAAGTCACATTGTTAAAAAAAAAGACTACCTGATACTGTGAAAAATCATAAGAAAATCAGTGCAATACACTTGATACTGAAAGTAATGAAAGAACTTGAAGGCATATCAATATATTTTTGCAACATATTTATATTCAAGCAGTTATGCTGATTTACTATACGTTTTTTACTGATTTGGGTATAATTAAATATTCAATAATCAAAACTTGCAATGTAATATTCTTCTAAAATTTGTTGAAGATCAATATATCGCAACATATATTAGCGGTTTTGACTCAGATTTAGCACCTGTGATATCCGTTATCCCAAATAGTCAAAATGACTGACAATCCACGGAAGTAAAACCGAGGTCTTTTACACAATTGAATTTAAAACCAGGTTGCTAAGCTATAATTAAAATCTAATTTTTCTATTACTTTTTCGGATAATATTTCATTTGTAATTAGAAAATTTGGATTTGATTTTAGTTTCCAATCTCAGAAGATTGGAAACACATTGAGAAATATTAAATAAATTAAGGAATTTTAAAATGGCTGATGGCGAAATTAGCATGAATGCAAAGAAACGTGATGAATTGTCCAAGGGGCAACTCAATCAGTTAAGACGAGATGGCTTCATCCCCTGCGTTTTATATGGCCACAAAGTAAAACCTACATCCTTAGTGGTGGAACTAAAAGAATTTATATCCGCTCTAAAGCAATCCAATATCATAAATATTACTCTGGATAAGAAAAATGATGCTACAAAAGTGTTAATTAAAGAAATTCAGTACGATTATCTCAGCACCAGTATCATCCATGCTGACTTTCAGCAAATTAAAGCAGGAGAAAAAATATCGGTTGAAATTCCTATAGAATTAACAGGTGAACCCGAAGGAATTCACCATGGTGGCCGACTGGACCAGGTGCTTCATCAGATGAAAATTGAAAGTTTGCCTAAACATCTACCCGACAAACTTATTGTGGATGTTTCTTCACTAAATCTGGATGAATCTTTATCTATTGCTGATATTATATTTCCTGCTGGAGTAAAAGCAGTTAACCTTGACGCGGGTACTGTTGTCGCTGCGGTCGTGCCAATAAAGATGACAGATGAGGAAACAGACAAAGAAGTTGTGGCTTCAACCGAAGGTTCAAGTCAGGAACCCGAAGTCATTGCAAAGGGTAAGAAAGAAGAGGAAGAAGATTAATTTAAAAAATAAAAATCCCAAATGTCGGACGTTTTTCCATCTTTAGTAGTCGGGCTTGGTAATCCCGGAGATAGGTACATTAAGTCCCGACATAATGTTGGTTTCATAGTCATTGATAAATTAACTGAACATTTTAAGAGAACGACAAAGACATGTGAAGTAATTGCAAAAAGCCAAGTCTGGCAGCTAAGACTAAAGGGGCTCATTATCCACTTACAAAAGCCATTAACTTATATGAATTTAAGTGGAACAGCAGTAAAAGCGTTAAGTTGTCTTAAAGATATTGATCCGAAACAAATATTAATCGTATGCGATGATATCGATTTACCATTTGGCAAAATAAGATTAAGGAAAAAAGGCAGTAGTGGCGGTCATAATGGGGTGAATTCAATTATCACTGAATTAAATACTAGTAATTTTAATCGATTAAGAATTGGAATCGCGTCAGAAAATACCGAAACGAACACAAGCGATTATGTTCTATCTACATTCACTGATTTACAGTTTGAATGCTTAAATAAAATTACTGAATTATCGCGAGATGCAGTCATTCTGGCAATACTTCAGGGAATGGATAAATCAATGAATACTTATAATGGAAGCCATTTAAATATCAATAACAACAAGCTATAAGTATCTTAACTTAACTGTTAGACACAAAAACTAATAGGCTTTTAAGCCAACCCTATCGATATGGAGTAAACTAAATTTGAAAAAATACGAAGCAATATTTATTACTAACAATCAAAAAAATGAAGAAGGACTGGCAAACTTCATCAAGGAAACTGAAACCTTAATTACATCACTGGATGGAATTGTCCATCAAACCGAAGACTTAGGAGCACGTCAATTTGCACATCCTATTAATAAGAAAACGATGGGGCATTACATCAGCATTGCAACGTCGCTACCTGAAAATAAAGTAATTGAATTAAAAGAAAAATTTCGATTGGATCCAAATGTATTTAGAGTTGAAGTGTTTAGTTACGACAAACCAGAGAATTATGAAGCCCAACAAACTGAGCAAATAAGGACCTAAGTAAATGGCGTCATTGAATAAGGTATTTTTAATTGGAAATCTCACTCGAGATCCAGAAATTAGATATACTTCTGGAGGTTCACCTATTTGTGCAGTCGGTATTGCAACAAATAGAAAATATACAACAGCAAAAGGTGAAGAAAGGGATGAAACCTGCTTTGTTGACATTGACGTTTGGGGTAAACAAGCTGAAAGTTGCCATGCATATCTGAAAAAGGGAGCACCGGTACTCATTGAAGGAAGATTAAAGTTTGATCAATGGGACGACCGCGAAACAGGTCGAAAACGGAGTCGATTAACGGTTACCGCTGAACGTGTACAATTCCTAAGTCAACCACCAAGAGGTTCTGATTATGGGAATGCACCACATGAACAGTCTGGTTTAGAATCCGCGAATAGATCAAACGACTCAAACCAAGCTTCGCCAAGTTTTAACCAAGAGCCACCGCCATTTCCATCAGATGAAAATACAAATCAAAATTCAGGTTCCAATTCAAATGGCGGGAATACAGAGCAAGCTCAAGATGATACCATAGACGATATACCATTTTAATCTGTCTCATTACTAATGAACATACTGTTTTTGATCTTGATTTCAAAAACTTTCCAGTTGACTTAATTAATTTTTTATAAAACATCAAAATTTTAAAAATTAAAGGAAGCATTGATGGCGTTCAAAAGAAATAAAACTAGACGGCGATCTCGAATAATTCGCCCTAAAATCTGTCGCTTTTGCGAAGAAAATATTCATTACATTGATTTCAAAAATGTTTATCTTTTAACTAGATATGTCACAGAACAAGGTAAAATGATACCAAGACGAATTACAGGGAACTGCGCACTACATCAAAAAATATTGTCACGATCGATTAAAAGAAGTCGATCAATTGCCTTAATGCTATAACCAAATTGAAGTAATGATTTGGTATTAAACGAGTTGTCGCATATAATTTATTTTTAGATCATTTTTTAAACTCCTTGCTCATATCCTAAGGAAGCGTCACGAATAAGTTGAACATATTCGCGCTCAGATTTGGTTTAGAGTTTTTCGATCCAATTGATCCCGCTCACGAGCGGGACTCAGGAATAGCGAACTACTTCGAGTGATTCGTGATTGAGGATCGCATAACTATGAGCCGAAGATGAGATACAAGTCTTATGGTTTATTTATAAGCTGCTTCTAAAGCTAATGCTTTTAACATATATGATCGACACACAGAGTTGCAAGATATTAATCAAGAATAATAACGAGAAGGATGTGGTATAATGTCTGTTGAATTAACCCTACTAGATAATGTCATTCACCTTGGGGAAATTGGAGATGTTGTAAAAGTCGCGGATGGATTTGCGCGCAACTATCTGATACCAAAAGGATTAGCAACAAAAGCTAATCCAGGAGCACTGCGTCAACTTGAAGCAAAGAAACGAATTCGGCAGGAGGAATATGAACAGGACATTGCTTCGTGCAAAGAGCTAAGCGAAAAAATTTCTAGCAGTTCTATAACGATTCCAATGCAGGCTGGTGACAATGAAAAATTATACGGTTCCGTCACCGAACAGCAGATCGTAGATGCACTAGCTGAAATGACCATAAAGATAGAACGAAAACAGGTCGTAATGGCCGAACCTATCAGAAAATTAGGCGTTTTCTCCGTTGATATCCATTTACATCGAGAAGTAATTACGACGATAAAAGTTTGGGTGGTTAAAGCTTAAAGAATAAAATGCCAAATTCAAGCCCAGAAAACATTGGCCCGTTATTAGTTGGCGACAAACCATTACCACAATCAATCGAGTCAGAAAAAGCTGTTATTTCCTGCCTGCTTTTAGATCCTGCTGAAACAATGGACTTGGTTTTTTCAAAAATCATTTCCGAAAAATATTTCTTAAATTCCGCACACAAAAAGATATTTGCCTGCCTTGCAGAAATGCGAAATGATATGATTCCTGGAGTCATAGACATTGTGACCTTAACTGACAAGCTTAATGGCTCTGGTGCATTAAGCCAAATCGGCGGAGAGGAATACTTAAACTACCTTCTCAACGTAGTCCCCACTACCGCGAATATTGATAAATACATTGAATCAGTTATTAATGCGTACATGCTTCGCAGCCTAATTAGCACATGCAGCAATATTGTTGGGGAATGTTACGATTCTAGTGGCAATGTCCTTGAAATAATTGATCTTGTTGAGCGTCAGGTTCTAAGTATTACCGAAATGAATATTGATGCTAGCACCTTGAGCGTCGGGGAGCTAATGAAGGATGCGATTAAACATTTACAGGATCTCAGTCAAAAAAAATCATCCACAATTGGTTTACCCACAGGATATGATATAGACAGTAAAATAACCGGCCTAAAACCAGGGGAGTTAATCGTTTTGGCAGCACGGCCTTCAATTGGCAAAACCGCATTTGCTTTGGATATAATGCGGAATATCAGTGTGAAACACGGTAAGCCAGCAGGAATTTTTAGTCTTGAAATGGGAAACCACCAAATCGTATTAAGACTTCTTTGCAGTGAAGCACAAATAAACCTTAAAGATGTGAGAGACGGTAAATTATCAAATGCTCAATGGGCAAATGACATCATGGGAGCAGGCGATCGCCTGCGTGCTGCTCCAATATATATCGATGACACGCCTCAATTATCATCATTGGAGTTAAGGCAAAAAGCAAGACGAATGAAACAGGACTTTGATATCCAGGTAATTATAATAGATTACCTTCAGCTTATGAAGTCCGTCGGAGCGAACAAATCAGCTTCCCGTGAACAAGAAGTCGCCAAACTTACAGCCGACATTAAATCACTTGCAAAGGAATTAAACATACCAATTTTACTACTTTGCCAATTAAACCGGCAAGCGGAACAAGGAGATCAGCCAAAATTATCACATTTGCGTGAATCCGGTGCAATTGAGCAAGATGCTGACATTGTTATGCTGCTTCACCGCAAAAGAGAAACAGAATCTGAACAAGAGAATGAAGAAGAGGGAATAGAATCTAAATTAATAATAGCAAAAAACAGAAATGGTGAAACGGGTATCGTTAACTTAGTTTTCAAACCACAGTGGACGCGCTTTTTTAATCAGTCCTATGTTTCCGATTCAGATGTAGCATCTATGACGAATTATTAATTTTTCCATTACAAATTAAAAAACACATTACTAAACAATAGAGTTACAAATCCAAAAGTTCCGAAAACCTGTATTTCTCACTTCCTTCCTTATAAGTCTACGTAAGTATTCTTAAGTTAAAGATGTGAACTCCAAATTATTAATGACAAATTTCGTTATAAAATCCTTAACTTGATAGTATAGGAATTTGTATTCTAAGTCGTTACTATTTGGAGGAAAATGCTCCGGCAGAGCCGGTTAAGTTCATAACATTGGAACCCACGTAGTTGATAACACTCTAAACGACATCCGTAGGCTGAAGGATAGAGGCAGTATTGCAAGATAAACACCTAATTATGACCAGAATCTATACCTATTTTGTTCACTTAGACCATGTTTGACAAATTATCCGATTACAATTCTATACCAATAATTCAAATCGAAATTAAATCATGACACGATATCTAAAATTAATTACTATCTTTCTAATAATCGGTTCAATAACAGCCTTCCCAGTGACGGTTAACGATATAATTGTCAAATCTACTACGAATGAAATACTTCCCGAAGGCATGATTAAGACAAATATGACGTTGCAAAACGGCGATGAATTTACACCCGAAAAGCTCTCTTTGGATATTAAAACGCTTTATTTAACCAAACAATTTGATGATATAGAGGCAAAGGTTGAACCCGTCAATGGTGGCATGGTAAATATTTTGCTCAAAGTCAAACCCAAAGCGCGTGTAAACAAAATTACATTTCATGGCAATGTCATGGTGTCATCATCTAAACTAACGCAATCATTGTCTCAAAAAATACATGGGATATTAGATGAAAAACTCCTCACGGAAGATTTACAAGGTCTGTATGATCTGTATCATAACAAAGGATATAACGATACAATTATCAATCAACGGGTCATAAAAAATGAAGATTCCAATAGCGTAGAAATTGTTTATAATGTTGATGAAAAAGCACGATACAAAACAAAAGAGATAGAAATTATCGGCAATACTATTTTTTCAGATCGTCAACTGCAAAAACTGATGGAGACTGATGTTTCGTTTTGGGGACGAATTTTCCCGGTCGGTTTTTTTAACGAAACAGAACTAAAAAATGATTTGGACAAGATAAAACAAATCTATTGGAACAGTGGTTATCTCGACTTTAAGATTGAAAACATAGAGAGAAATTTTAATTCTGAAGCAAACAAAATATATCTTGCCATTTACGTACTTGAAGGATCTCAATATTATGTAGAATCAACCAGCATCTCTGGAAACATCGAATTCAAAACGGACATTTTACAGAGCCTAATGACCTTAAAATCCGCTGAAGTATTTAAGATTGATTATGAGCGAAGAGATATTCAAACTGTCACAGACAAGTATAATCAAGTCGGATATTTAGATTGTTATGTCTATGCAGATAGAATAATAGACAGTGTAAATAAAACTGTTAAAATTAATTTTGTTATTAGTGAAGGAAAATCGTCATCAATTAGAGATATTAACATTTCAGGAAATAAAGTAACCAAAGATTATGTTATCCGTCGTGAATTAAGGATTCAACCTGGAGACTTAACTGATTCCCGAAAAATTAACTCAAGTAAATCAAGTTTATTAAATCTAGGGTACTTCGACAAAGTAGATATCATCCCAGTGTCCACGGACCTACCTGAGTACAAGGATCTAAATGTAAAAGTTAATGAAAAGTTAACGGGTCAACTACTTTTTGGTGCAGGATTTTCAAGTACCGATTCGATATTAGGTACGATTGAAGTCGCACAATCAAATTTTGACATCAAAAATTATCCAACATTTCGAGGAGGGGGGCAGCGTTTCAGATTACGAGCACAGCTGGGGTCATCAAGAAAAGATTTTATATTGTCTTTCACAGAACCCTGGTTAAAGGATAAACCTTTACGATTTGATTATGAACTATGGAGAAGAGAAACATCAAGTAACCGAGATTATGATCAGGACAGTACTGGTACTAGTTTGAATTTTACACGAAAACTAGAAAAACCTTTTTGGCGTCAGTCATTTGGGTATCGGTTTGAAGAAATAGATATTAACGATATTGAATTAGATTTCAGCAACGAATTTTTTAGAGAAGAGGAAGGAAGCGAACTTGTCAGTGCGCTTTCTTTGGGATTTATCAGGGACCATCGAGATAGAGTGATCCTGACTTCCAGCGGTTCCAGATTGTCAATTCGAACCGAATTACAAAGTGAAGCCATCGGTAGCTATACAAATCTTTACAAGTTTATTGCTAGTGGTGATAAATATATTCCTATATTCAAACAGACCGTATTAAAACTTTCGGGAGAGATTGCACAGGCAGTGCGCGTTTCAGGAGATCAGATAAAAGTTTTTGACCGATTTTTTGCCGGCGGAGCAAATTCCATACGCGGTTTCAAGGAACGAGATGCCAGTCCCGTTGACCCCTTAAATAGAGAACCTGTCGGAGGTCGATCCATGATGCTTGCCTCTGCCGAAATGACGGGCCCGATTTACGAAAAAACTATTTTCTGGAGCTTATTTGCTGATTCTGGAAGTGTATGGGAAGAGTCAGCTGGCTGGAATATTTCAGAACTAAATGTAGGCTTAGGCATGGGGTTGAGGTTATTTCTGCCTATTGGCGCAATTCAATTAGATTATGGTTGGCCGGTTGTACGCGAATTTGATCATCTTAATAATGGTGGCAGATTTCATTTCAATCTTGGCTACAATTTCTAAAATTGTTTTTTCTTAAGGTTGAATCGACTATCTCGGGGAAATCCCAAAAAGTATCAAATTTCTGATATTGAACACCTCTAACCCGCTTTTCTCACCAATTTCATAAAGAGTAGAATCTTTGTGAGAAATGTGGGTTAGCAGTAATACCAGCCAAAAGGATAATGAATCCATTTCGTCGCGGTCAGATAAATCTCCCAGTAGAACTCAAAATTATCGTGTGTAAATACTTGACGAAATGTCACTCATATCAAAACAAACACTGATAAAAAAAAATACCCTTCTTCTAATATCGATACTCATCGTGTCAGTAGCATTTACTTTTGGTAATGAATCCCCGATCCGTTTTGGGCGGGTATTAGTAGTCGCAAACAAAAATAGCTCTGCATCAGTAGAACTAGCAAATAAATACAGTCGTTCCAGAGCGTTACCCCCTGCGAATCTACTCTTCTTACCGTTTTCCGATTCCATAAATCTGAAAGAAAATGAGTTTTATCAAAAACTTTTATCCCCTGTTCTTGAAAGGATTAAAAAATTAAATAATTCGATCGATTTTGTTACCCTAATTGCAGGCGTTCCATACAGGACAGAGAAACTATCAACCGCAACTGCACTCTTTTTCAGCGGTATAAATCAGATTAAAGATTACCACGGATATTATAGCAAAAGCTACACATTCGAATCCAGTATACCGGTAAACAAAAAATTTTATTTGCCCACAACATTATTGATGGGATATAACCTAAAGGATACAATTGCATTAATCGAAAACTCGAAGATTCATTCCGGATTTTCTCAACAAGATAGTATATTTTATCTTTGTCATGGAGAAGGACCAAGAGGCGTACGCAATAAGTTCCTTCCTCGCGCAAAATCCATCCTGACAGATCTTGGTTTCAACACGAAAATCGTATCAAATTCTGATATAAAAAACACCAATAACATAATCTTCCAAATTACTGGCAAAAAATGGGTCCACTTATCAAGTAATAATTATTTACCCGGTTCAATCATAGATAACATGACATCCACGGGAGGATATTTACTTGAGAAAAGCGGACAGAATTCAATTCTATCATTTATTCAGCATGGAGCCTGTGGCGCCTATGGAACCGTAACGGAACCAACAAATATATTATCGCGCTGGCCCGATTTGTCACTGCCTATTCGATATGCTTCAGGCTTCAACCTCATCGAAAGCTACCTCCAATCTGTACAAGACTGGAAATATGGTATAGTCGTTGGTGATCCATTGACAGCACGATTTAGCACACCCTGTAAAGTCACATCAAAAATTAAAAAAGGTTCACCCAAAAATGACGGTATCAAATTGGAGTTTAATGCTAAGGAAGGAGAAGTCGGCAAAGGTTTTTCATGGATTGAGATTTGGTTGAATGATCAAGAAAAATTAAAATCCATTGTCCCACTAATACCAGAAAACACCACAATAAATTTGATTGTCAGGCATGGATATAATGTCATTGAAAATATTACTTATACATCCACAAAAGGAGAACAAATTTCAAACATATTAGGTAAATTCCGTGATCTGAAGAATAGCAATTTTAAAATTTCGATAGTTGGCAAAAGAAAAAATAAACTATTGATCCAAGTTGATATGAATCGTTTTAAAACCAATAAAATTCCTTTTGTAGCAACAATGACACTTCAGAACGGCAAAAAAAAATATACCTATGCAGAACGGTTAAAAACACAATTGAAGCAAAGCAGCGTAAATTCCTCCTCAGAAATTATTCTACAACCAAATTGGCCAATTTCTGTAATTAAAGAATCATTAGAAATCAGCAAAGAAAAATTCTGGAGAGGTTACAATGAAATTCGAATATCAGCTGGAAACCATACTGAAAGCGAATCCCATTCCGTTGAAATCATTTCGATAGGGGATGCCTTAAGAGAGAATACATTTAAAATTGAAAACTCAAACTTGTCACTAAATGATTCACTAAAACTATATTTCGTCGAATATGGAAATGTAGCTGATTCCTTTAAGCATATTTATATTAATGAAAAACCAGTGTTTGTATGTGATCCCAATATATATTCTTGCAACATACCACTCGCTCAAACAATAATATCAACTGGAGAAAACCAAATCTGGGTTGAGTGGTATCAATCCGGTTCAATCCATTCAGAATTTGAAAAAAGAAGTCCAATATATAAATCTGCTCCGAAGAAAATATTTGTTCGCCGTCCTCTAATATCCGAAGCAGAATTTCAACCAAAAATTATAAATGAAGGAACCAACGCTTCAATTGAGGTACGTGGACCGTATTTGCATGAAAATATTTATTTTTCCATTAATGGAAAAAAAGTGAAAAGCATTAGGGACGTAAAATTTGGAATGAATTGGAATGTTAATTTGGGTCACTTAAAACCAGGATCATACGAAATAATTGCAGTGGGCAACCCCGATTTCGAGGACTCTGATGCCTTTTCTGATAAGTTGATAATTAGATGAAGGAATATGTGTACAAAACCTTTACCGCTCACGGGTGTCAGAGAAATAATGTTTTTTCAATTTCATTTTAACCCAGATTCTGAATTCTGTGACAACTTTACTATAGCAGTCCGAAAGACTGACTAGTAAAGAGTATTCTTTAAAATTTCGCTTGTCGCCATAGAAGTTTCAATTGCCTCCCTATATTTCGCATAAAGATCTTCAGGCAAAAAAATCAATCTAAAACCCGCATATAGAACGCGTTTATCGGATGGATTTTCATAACATCTCGCATTACAATTGCAATATTTCTCCTCATTAATACACGATCCACCTCGCATAATATGGGCTTCTCCAATCTCATCAATATCATCTAAGCACCATTCCCAAACATTACCGATTAAATCCGCACAACCATAAGGACTGACGTTTAATGGATGCGCCCCAACAATACTGGTTTGTGATCGTTTAGTGGTAAATGAAACCTTTTCTCCATTTCCTTTGGGCAGACTATTACCCCATGGATAAATTCTGCCATCAGTTCCTCTAGCTGCCATTTCCCATTCTTCTTCTGAGGGCAAACTGTAGTATTCTCCTGTAACAGAGCGTGACCAACGCGCATAGGCCTTTGCATTTTGCCAGCTAATTGGTGTGGCAGGACAATCAGGTTTAGGCGATAGCTGTTCCATAATATCAAACAGATCATAGCTATAACTGGATTCATTTACAAAATGCTTAAATTGCTTAACTGTAATTGGATATTTAGCCATATAAAACGAAGCTGGAATTTTACTAGGCACACGTTCTTTTCCATAAAGGAATGTACTATCAGGAATATAACAATATTCGTGACCTAGTGAATCTTTTTTAATTATTGATTGCGACCAATACTGTTCGTCTAGTAATGCCATCAATTACCCATTCTAATTTATTTATTGATAAATTTCTAACCGTAATTAAAGCCCACATGAGGTAGTCACCTTCAAAGGAAGTTTGTGAAAACTCTTAACCTGATTAATTCATGCGATTCGTCGCGAGAGCACTTAACTCGCTCATAATAAATTGATTAAATAAAATTTCACAATGAAAGTGAATTTTCATTCACTGAGATGTAAAATTGAGTTAATCGGCTTATTTGAGCAGAGATTAGGGCTCGCAGCAGAATACAGATGAATTATTCAGGCTAAAGTGCCTTCTAATTATTCGTGACATTTCGTCATTAGAGTCAAAGAATTTTGTTATTTAAACGAACGACTTAGTTATTCACATAGGAAAATAGACAACGCTCATCAACCAAAATAATAACATAACTGGTTGGTATTTAGCAAAATAGAAACCTCCAAGAAATTCATTGACAAGAAAGGCCAATTCTCAAAGGACTATATTGTGTGCTAAAGCTAATTCTCCCTCTATTTATAGTCAAGAAAAGAAAATTTATAATTAAAATATTATTGTTTTTCCTCCAATCAAATTATAATCATATGTACCTTATACTTTATTACTGAGTGCCTGACCGAAAAGTCGGGTTTTTGAAAAATAACTAATAAATACTAGTATTAATAGGCAATAGGTACTGATAAATATTAAATACTGTTTCAGTCAATAGGAAAAACGAAGATTTCCCAAAAATTTCCAAGTGCTCAAATTCCCTGCGTAGGAAGCCGAGGCTTTCAGGAAATCGTTGAAATCTTCATTTGTAAATTCTGTCATAACTTATTTGAAAACATTATGTTAATACTTTTCGGTCAGGCACTACTGAATAAACTCAGTAGAAATAAGGCATGAAAGACCTGATTGAAAATTAATAATTTTATGGAACCCAGAATTATGGCGCAAGAACTAAACCAAGAAATTCTTGAAAGTCCAATTTCATTTCCAGAGCAGTCTGTCGGACTTAGGAAATCGTTTCGAGAAAAACTTCAAATTGAGGCTGTTTTTATCCAAATTTAAGTAGGATATTGTAATACTTTGGATAAAAATAGGCCAAGAATGCTGTTTTCGCAGTAGATTCATCCTAAGTCCGACACACTGCGAACACTATGATCAGAAATTTTCAGATTTTTCGCTCAGTTATACGTTTAACGCCTTTCAAAGTGCATTATATTCAACGGTCTCGATAACAGGTTGGATTTCCACTATATTGACTGTAGGGTTACATCGTAACTTGGGAGTTGCCGCCTGATTCTATCTTAGCGTAACCAAGGACAGAACTGAATTAGCGAAGGGCAATACCATGTTACTTGAAAATTCTATCGATTATTTAGACTATAAAATACGTTTATAAACGCCCGAATACTAGCAAAAATTAAATCGATCTGCAACCTAAACTTAAGACATAATGAGAAAATCTCACAGCATATTTGATCGTTTAATAAATCGGTTGGATTTATTGGATGCAACGACCATTCAAAACTGGATGCATAAACTTGCAAGGGAAAAAGGATTATTAGATACTATTCTACAGACTATTCACGAAGGTGTTTTAATCATTGACAAAAACCTCAAAATTCAATATGTCAATAATGCAGCCATAAATTTACTTGGTCTTCCAGATGACGTAAATGAAAATGATAATCACAGTATCAATCGTTATATTCGTGGTGTTGACTGGGACAGCTTAATTTCGCAAGATCTCAAAAAATGGTTTAAAGCGTCAAGACTAGAAATTGAAGTATTTTACCCAATCCATAGATATCTTCAGTTTTATTTGATTCCTTATAAAAACGAAGCAGAAGATTACAAAACTTTCGAAGGTCTTGCAACCATTATTTTAAATGATGTCACTGAATTCCGAAACAGGGCTGAATCAAAAATGGAATCTGAAAAATTAAAAACAATGACAATGCTCGCCGCAGGAGTTGCTCATGAAATAGGGAATCCGTTAAACAGCTTGACAATTCACTTACAATTACTTCAACGCATGTTAAGTCAAACGAAGGAAAATAGTGAGGGCCACGAGTTATTGAAAATTTCACTCGAGGAGGTAAATCGATTAGATTCAATAATTAACCGTTTTCTGAAAGCAATTCGTCCTTCCAAGCTTGAATTGAAACCATTATCCTTAAAAGATACCATCAGTGATTCCATCACATTCATGAAAAAGGAAATCGAAGATCGCGGGATTTTTGTCGAAGGATCCTGGCCAAAAGACATACCCGTGATTTACGGTGACGATGCACAATTAAAGCAAGTTTTTTATAATATCATAAAAAATGCATTGCAATCAATGCCTGAAGGAGGTTTACTGCAAGTTTCTCTATCTGTCACGCCAGATTTCATTCAAATAATCTTTGTTGACAATGGTAAAGGCATTGCTCCAGAAGAACTAGGTAATATCTTCAATCCCTATTATACCACAAAAGACGACGGGTCAGGCTTAGGGTTAATGATTGTTGAACGAATCATACGAGAACACAATGGTGAGCTAGGAGTAGAGAGTGGCGTGGAAAAAGGAACAACCATAAATATAAAATTACCTAGATGGGATAAGACAACAAATCTATTAGAACCTCCAGCACAACCGGTAAGCATAAAAAAGGCAACTGACATTGATGATTAATTTTGAATTGAGTAACTAATTTAACAATGAAAAAACCAAAAATATTAATTATTGATGATGAGCGCAATACACGAGAAGGATTAAAGAGAGCGTTATCAAATAAATATGAAGTCAGTGTTGCGAGTAATGCGAAATTGGGCATGAATTTCGTTTTAGAAAAAAGTTTTGACGTTGTATTCACGGATCTACGAATGCCTGAACTAGATGGAATGAATTTTCTGAAACGAGTTAATGCCTTAGAGTCCAAACCAATATGTATTATGCTTACCGCTTACGGTTCAATAGAAAATGCCGTTGAAGCAATGAAATATGGTGCCTATGATTTTTTAACTAAACCAGTGAATCTTGATAATCTCGAAATAGTATTGGAAAGGGCACTCGAATCTGTAAAAATAAAAAGGGAAAATATTGATCTAAAACGTCAGCTTGCCTCAAAATATGCCTTTGAGAACATTATAGGGGCGTCTTCAGCAATGCAGCATGTCTTTGATTCTCTAAAACAAATTGCACCAGCAAGATCTACCGTTCTATTGACCGGAGAAAGTGGGACAGGCAAGGAATTAGCTGCTCGAGCCCTGCACCAACTCAGTAACCGAGCAGACAAACCATTCGTTACCGTTCATTGTGCAGCGTTATCACGGAATCTTCTGGAAAGTGAATTATTCGGTCATGAAAAAGGTGCATTTACTGGCGCAACAGAGCAGAAAAAAGGGCGTTTCGAAATCGCGGACGGCGGAACCGTATTCCTCGATGAAATAGCTGAGATTGATCCTTCTGTTCAAATTATTTTACTGCGAATACTGGAAAATAAAATATTTGAGCGAGTTGGCGGCACAACTCCAATCGAGGTTGATGTTCGTTTAATTGCAGCAACAAATAAAAATCTGAAAGAAATGGCAGATGAAGGAAAATTTCGGGAAGATCTTTATTATCGATTGGACGTTCTGCAAATTCATATGCCAAGTCTACGTGAACGAAAAGAAGATATTCCGTTACTATTAAAACATTATTTAAATGTGTTCAATTCAGAAAATGAACGAAACATTACCAGTTTTTCATCTCAAGCGTTAGAATCATTGATTGATTATGACTGGCCTGGAAATGTGCGTGAATTGCGCAATGCTGTAGAAAGAATTGTAGTTATGACTATAAATGACATAATTGGCGTAAATGATATACCTGGTCACATACGTTATAAAGGTTCTAGTAATCCGCTGACAAATATTATGCCTGGTGGCAATGGGCTCGATATCAATGAAAATGAAAAATTAATGATCGTTAAAGCATTACAAAAATGTAATGGAAACAGAACTGAAGCAGCAAAACAGCTTGGAATAAGCAGAAGAACCATAATTCGGAAAATCAAAAAATTTGGTTTGGATTTGTTATGATGATCAAGGAGAAAAATTTAATTGATCCGCAGAGACGCTAAGGGAAGCTTTAAATTGATTTTTGTTTATGTTTGATATCGTCTGTCGATCATAAACAAAAATAGCATTTTAAAACTTTGCATCTCTGTAGTTAAAAAAAGATGACCCACACTTCATATGATTTGCACAAGAATATTCGATACATGAAATTTAAGACATCCCCTATTAACATTTGCAATAAGATCATTGAATACGGATTAATTTTTTTAGTCATATTCACCCCATTAGCGTTCGGTTCAGTGCACCCATGGGCATATTCGATTATGGAATGTGTAAGCTTTTCATTGATGATCGTGTGGTTTATAAAGTTGATGATTTTAAGCATCAACCCCAAAAATGGGGATCATAAATCTCCTGCAACCAGTTTTAATCTATTATTCATACCTCTCGTCCTTTTTCTGGGATTGCTGTTATTGCAAATTACTCCGTTTACGCCCGAAACATTGAAGTATTTATCACCGAATACCTATGATTTATACAAATTAACCCTTCCCTGTTACGACACCCCTATCCCCTCGAATTTCATCGACAGTAGCAACCATCATCTATCTTCTAAATCCCAAATCTTAAATCTTAAATCTAAGATTTTCCGCTCCCTATCAATCTATCCTTACTTGACCAAAACAATGTTTCTACAGCTCTTGTCATGCTGTTGTATATACCTTGTTATAACGAACAATTTTAGATTTGAAAGAATTCTAAGGCGCCATTATAAAAATGAAAATCAAAATATTTATATAAACGGTGACCGGTTTATAAAGGCAATAATTTATACAGGATTCATTGCCTCAGTTTTAGGATTATTACAGTATTTTTCCGGAACTGAAAAGATATACTGGCTGCGAGATGCATCCTACGCCAGTCCATTTGGCCCCTATATAAATCGAAATCATTTTGCCGGTTACATAAACCTATCAATTCCGCTAGTGTTGGCTGTAGTAATTTCAGATCAGAAAATCAGCAGTATTTTTTATCACCAAAAAGGTAATATACGCCTTCTCACAAAAAATATAATCGTCGCAATTGATCCCTGGATACGCAACAATGGATTTAAATTCTTTTCATTAGTCCTTATGATTTCATGTCTCTTTTTATCAGCATCACGCGGTGGATTTCTAAGCTTCTGGATCTCGATTGCGGTCTTTTCTATCCTTATATTTGCAGGAAAAGGTCGTACTATTTTTCATATCCCCACAAAAATCATACTAATAATATTCATATCAATTTTATTTTTTACGCTGCTGTGGAGTGATCTCAGACCCGTCACGAGCCGCTTTTCAAAGTTGATAGACTATGCAGAAACAATTGAGATAGATTACCGGACGCTTGCCTATATTGATGCTTGGAAAATGGCCCGTGACTTCCCTTTTTTCGGAGTTGGATTGGGGGGATTTGAAATACTTTATTTCAAATACCGCTCTGTAGGAGCAGCGAAAGTAGCGACAACAGCATATAGCTCGACGCATAGTGACTATTTACAATTACTCACAGATACAGGATGGTTGGGATGTCTGGCAGTATTTACTTTTATTACTTTGTTCTTGCTAATAGTCATAGTGAAATACACGAAAGTTGAAGACCCATTTATCAAATTATTGGCAGCTGGGGGATTAAGTGGGTTTATTTCAATGTGCTGTCACAGCTTTGTTGATTTTAATATGCAAATACCCGCAAACGTGCTACATCTATTTATAATCATTGCAATCACCCAAACGTCACTAAGAAATGAAAATTACAAAAAGGCGATGGTGTAAATTAATTTACACCGCGACACAAAAAAATCATAAATCTAACTTCTAAAATTTATAAATCTTGCCTCTGCGTCTCTGCAATTCAAATAAGCAAAAATCATGAAATCTATCATTTTAATAGCTAAATTAGTTTCATTACTATCTTTAATAATTGTTTTCTGCATGTTAATCCAGCATTCATTCAAGCAAGGATTAGCTGACGTGTATCAGTTGCTGGCCCAGTCTGAAAAAAAAGATTTAGATAATAATATAAATTTTAACATAAAAGCGGTTAACTTAGGTCCGCATAATGCAGAACTAAGTGAATCATTAGGCCAGCTATATCTAGAAAAGGCAGCTCAATCAACAACCAATAACCCTCAATTTATAAATAATGCAATCGCATCATTTCAGAATGCGATCCAATTAAACCCCACAAATTACAAGTACCATTTATTCCTAGCTCATGGCAATTTTAAGCTCGATAATGATTCAGAAAAATTTATGGAAAAATTACTGATGATCGAAACACTGGATCCTCATAATGAAATTATTTCCAAGTACAAAAATAAATTTGGAAATTAATCTAAACAATAAATGAATTTAAAGATGTTCTTTGTGTCTTTGCGTTTCATTATATTTTTAAGGAAACATTTCTATGTTAAATTACGAATCAATCTACAAAAAAGGTGTTTGTATCTGGCTAACCGGACTTAGTGCGGCAGGAAAGTCAACAACAGCATCAGCCCTTTCTTCCCGGATAGAAGAATTAAATCGGAAAGTCACATTATTAGACGGTGATATTATACGAACGAATCTATCGAAAGGATTAGGATTCAGCAAAGAAGACCGTGATGCCAACATTTTAAGAATTGGTTTTGTTGCATCAGAAATTGTTAAGCATGGTGGCATAGTTATCTGCCCTTGTATTAGTCCCTATAAAGAAACACGTCAAAAAGTTCGTGAAAAGATTGGAACAAATCAATTCATCGAAATATACATTGCGACTCCACTACACATTTGTGAAGAAAGAGATCCGAAAGGATTATATAAAAAAGCACGAAATGGAGAAATACCCCATTTCACCGGTATTGACGATCCCTACGAACCCCCAGTAAATCCAGAATTAGCTTTAATAACAACAAACGTTTCTATCGAAAATAATTTACAGACAATTATTAATTTTCTTGAAAAGAGAGATTTACTTTAGTATAATTTGCATGTGAACTGTCTGACCCCCTTTAGTTATGTCAGTTGTCGTCACAACAGACGGAGACTGATAATTTTGGCAAAACATATTTTAATAATAGCAATATTTTAATCCTATACGCTCAAAAAAGCGTCGAAATAGTTTTGTACTACTATCCGTAAGAATCTTGTTTTTTTAACAAGTTTTTAAATTTAGCTGACTCATAAGATTTTAATTTCAAATTGATTATGGTTTGAAAGTTTTAGGAAAAGGGCCTGAGAGCCGAACGCAGTGAGACAGGCTGCCGAGCCGGCAGCAATGGACGTCGCGGATGACAACCTACACGTTTTCAAAAGGGCTTGTCTCAGTATGAACAGAGCGAATGTCACTTCAGTTCTTTATTCGTGTTGATCCGTGAAAATTCTTGATTATGTTAAATTTTGGTTACGGTTATGCTGAGCTAAGTACTTTTGTAGGTAAAATAAAAATACTAGTTTTTTAAAATTTATGACTTGAAATATATTCAATAATGTTTCTGTTATGCATGTGTGACTTAATTTATGAATTCATAAGGGGTTCGCAACTTAAAATTGAAAACAATAGGAGAATTATGTATGAACAAAGTTAAATCCATATCCAAATCACTAACCATTGGTGTAAGCTTCATTGCATTCCTAGGCTCGTTCAGTCTATTTGCTAGCGAGGCTCTAACACAGAACCTAAAAGATTCAGTACGCCAAATCATCAAGACGTCAACAGAGCAAATAACAGATCTTTCGAATCTCGTAAAAAATAATAATGGTAAAATTTCTGACATTATCTCCTACTATGTAAAAGAGGCTGGCATTAAAAACAGCCAAATCGGTAATCTTATTTCTCAGATTACAAATAGCGCTGGCATTTCCAATATTGAAGTGGTAGATATTGCTGGTAACGTCGCAAAGTCGTTAGGGCTGAGCAATTCTCAATCGCAAAGTATTATTAATCTTGTTACCGTTGATAAAGGCAGCGAGTCACGAAAGCTAAGCAAAGCAGCCCCAAAAAATACTGGAGTCAGTCTTAGTAATGCCAACGAAAATAATGCATCCAGATTTCTGGAAAAAGCTAAGGCCAAAGAAACTGCCCTTGCAGTTGCAGATGAGATTGAACAAAAAGAACTTCTCCGAAGACGCAGAAGGGTCAGTGAGCCTCGATAAAACTTAGTATAGTATAGTAGTCAGTAGCAAAAGAGTTATCAGTGAGTAATAAAAAGGAGTGTTTTTCAAACACTCCTTTTTTTATGCGTATTTTTGAGATCGCCGTGAAACACACTAAAAAAGTATATATGAACCCCTTTGAATCTCTTAAATCGGTTTTGAGGTTAATTGCACAATTTTATTAATAATCTTACTCTTGAGATCAAGAATACGGTTAAAAAGTTTCGTTTTATGATTAACCGAGGCCGTAACGTGGGCTAGAATAATCGCTCTTCTGAAAAGAAAATATTTAATATTTTCACACATTTTTGTTGGTGATAATGAACTTAACCGGCCGCGCCGGAACTATTTCAAGAAACACGTTAAGATAGAACCCAGATTGGGTTATAAGTTTGTAGTCCACCTTTAGGCGGAAGTATTAACGATGCGCCAGCTAGTACATGCCACTATTTACTCGTGAATGCTCATCTGAGACTTCCGCCCAAAGGCGGGACTACAAACCCACGCTCCTCCAAAATAACTATTTCACTGATTTTCGGGCAATAAAGACAACTTTGAATACAAATTCCTATACAATCAAGTAATCGTCAATGAGCACGCGAATAAATAAACAAATCTATAAGCCGAAGTCTCTAAGAAATAAAACTTCAGCAAACCAAATTTCGAAATGTCTAGTGCGAGTCTCATCATTCAAACCATATTCTCTATATAAAAAAGTCGTTTTCCAATTCGCAAATTGTATGAGCTGGAGGACTTATCCCTTAATTTTTTCTCCGTACCTCTGTGGTACAATATTTACATTTATTCTATTTACTGACCTATCGTCAGCTCGCGAAATAAATATTCGTGCGGGAAATTTTGAAATTAATCCATCATTTGGCATTTCTCAGGAATTCAGTTCAAATTTCTTTTCCGAGGATAATAGCAGCACTGAACGACCAGATTCTGAAGAAACCACAATTTATACTCCAGGGTTACGTATAGAATATCCCGGTGAAAATTTCACATTTGAATTTGACTATAGGTCTGACATAAAACGAAACCGTTATTTTTCAGACGAAAATACCGAAGATCAGGATGTTTTCATTGGATTCGGATTAATATCGCCAGGGCAGAGATTGAAGTTGACTTTATCGAATCAGTTTTTAGATACTAAAGATCCATCATCAATTGACATACGCAGTGCAGCAAATTTAAATCGTGCCGATCGCGTTGAAAACAGGGTTAATGCTATTGTTGAACTTAAATTTAGCGAATTATTCAAACTGATTTTCGATATTTCCCATGAAAGTGATGAATTTGACAAAAGTGCATTTGCAACAGAAAATACACAAACTGTCATATATAAATCATCATTATTTTACCGAATTCTGCCTAAAACGTCCGCAACCATTGTTTATGAAGTTGAGGCAATTAAATACCCTGAAGCCAATGCCATTCTGACACAAAATTTTAATACACTGACCCAATCTGTTCGAACCGGACTTTCCTTTGATGCAACTGCTAAATTGTCTGGTGACGCAACAATCGGCTATACCCGTAAAAAACCGACTCAGTCTGATACAGGTGCTCTCACAAAATTTCAGAGCGAGAGTACCTTTGGAGTTGACGTGGATTTAACCTGGGCAATAAGAGAACGAACCAAATTAACGATTGGAGTTGAACGTTCAATTGACGATGCCATAACTGGAACTGGCTCTTCTATAACGAGAAATAATTTTGCATTAGGATTGAGCCAGAATATACTTAACAAGTTCACATTAGACTTGGCCTCAATTTTTACTAAAAGTGACTATGACAAAGACGTCATAGGCCGGGAGAGAAATGATAATCTATACGGATTTGGCATTAGCTTCGCTTATGATATTCAGGAATGGATATCCATGAGTATATCCTATCAATATGAAAATAATTTATCCAATAGCAATTTCAACAATAATGAATACCGAAACAACGAGTGGGTTTTCAACATCAATGCTTTATTTTAAAAAACTGAATTTAAAAAATACGGCTCATCTCCAAAATCTGTGGGTAATTTCATCGAGTTATTTACGGCTGCCTCCTCATTCCCCGACGAGTTTGAGTGATCCAATTTTAGCTATGTTTTGCGGCCATAATAACTCTCAATTTTAGACAGTGCCAAAGCTGTACAAATCGTATCATTTCCAGTAAGTTAAGAAAATTTAGCCAAAGTTCTTAACTGTCTGGAGGAAATGATGCGCTTGATTACAGTATTGAATCGATGTTTCAAATTCAATCGATTTGTCTTTGAATCTATCAATTTTGACGAGATAAACCGGATAATAGTAAGTGTGAAACCACGAAAAAATTCTAAGCCCGAATGCCGTGTTTGCGGTCGGTTCAGCTCGACCTATGATACTCTTTGTGAACCCCGGATGTTTGAGTTTATTCCGATTTGGGGATTTTCTATTTTCTTCATGTATAAAATGCGCCGAGTCTCTTGCGCTGTATGTGGTGTACGAGTTGAATCCGTGCCATGGCACATGGGAAACAACAGAAGACACCGCCTTACTTGGGATTTTTAGCCAGTTGAGCGGAGGACTTTCCTTGGCAACGAGTTGCCGAACGATTTCTGACCTCCTGGCAACGGTCTATTCTGCGATTAAATGGGTGGTTGGTTGCGGATTAACCCACCGCAAACTTAACGCGGTTACAGCAATTGGAGTTGATGAAATCCAGTTCCAAAAAGGACATAGATATTTTAAGCTCGATCAAGGTTATCGATGATTGCTTTAGCCTGAATTATGCACAAACTTTCTATTACGAGTCATTATATCAAATAATATCAACGAGTTATAAAGATCTTTGGGTTCGAAATAGTTTCCACCACGGCGGATTTTCAACACTATACCTGCACGCGAACGATATTCATAACTCATTGATTTCATGCAATCTAATAACTCTCATCACAAAACTTTATGAATAATCCAGGTTAGATTGATAAAGAACGCACCGCCAAAATATTCCGGGAATTTTTCACGACAATGGTATCAATCGCACCCGATTTCCACGAACACCTAAAATTTGCATGCAGTGATATGTGGAAAGCCTACCTCCGGGTGATTTGTGAAGAGGTTCCTGATGCATTACATATTCTTGACCAATTTCATATTCGAGCAAAATTTTCTGATGATCTGGACAAGGTCCGTCGACAGGAAATCAATCACCTCAATAAAGAAGGCAAGGATCCTGTATTGACTAAGTCACGATGGTTCTTCTTGAAAAAGCGTTCTAATCTCACATCAACTCAGAGAGTACGTTTGAAAGACTTGTTATAGATGAATTTGAGAATAGTCAAGGCCTATCTGCTTACCAAGCAGTTCAAACATTTTCGGACATATAAGTCCACGACATGGGCAGGGAAGTTCCACAAAGCCTGGACCCACCAAATCACGTACTCGAAGATTGATTCAATGAAAGATGTTGCAAAGATGCTTCGCCAATATGAGGAGCTGATTCTCAATTGGTTTCGAGCACGTAAGCAGATCAATAACGGTATTACAGAAGGATTCAATCTAAATGTCAAATTAGCGATGAGAAAAGCACGTGAATTTCGGTCATTCGACGTTGCCGAGATTGCATTATTTCATCAGCTATGCAATCTTCCAAGACTGTCATTTAATCACCAATTTTGGGGATGCTTCACGCTAAGCTCGAAAAAGTAGTTTACACTTTTGTTAAAAAATATTCCTTTCATTTAAATTGAATATCGAATGTCGAACAAGGAATTATGAATGACGAAGGAAAAAACTTCATGATTCGACATTT
>JAJFLO010000537.1 GCA_021772675.1 Verrucomicrobiota bacterium
CCAAGTCAGACAAATATTAAAGGAATTCAGCATCACCGATGACAAAATTCCACAAAAAATCAAGGAGATTATAGTTAAGATAGATCTTCCTGAACTCATTACAAATTCATTTAAAAACCGTCTTGCAAAGTAAAAAATCCAGTCAGATATTTATCCATTAAAGCATAAGCTTCCCGGTGTACGAACAAGACTCTTTGAAGGAATATTTCGAAGTGGTCATTTGGAAAGGTTGCGAATGAAAAGTATTCTAAATCGGTCTAACAGCAAGATCTACACCAACGGTTTATTATCGCCATAGTATAATATTTTCGAAGATCCGTTATATGCGACTCATCTATTTCAAGTGGATGTTGGGGAACTTGTTAACTGTGGTCAAAAAGAGCTTGATGCCCAAATGGTTGCGACAGATGATCAACATCTTTGTTCCAAAATCATTGAGCATGTATCTCTTTGGTGCACACGTAAATAATTTTTGAACAAACCTGTTGCACATGCGTTAGCAACGCGACTCCAAAATACATTTTCAAGATGCTCCAGTATTATGAAAATGAATATATCGTTTTATCCATGCAACATAAGACTTTTCGGTACTCAGTCCTTTTCTCATTACTCGAAGTTTATTAATGCACTGCTCAATTAATTTTGGAGATTTTTCTTTTGTATACTGCAAGCAGTAAGTTTTTTGACATTCGTTTGTCAGTTTAGGCAGTGATTTTACAGAAACCTGTCGAAAACCTGATGGCTTTCGGTATATCCATAATAATTCCCCACCCTTTACAATTGAAATGCTATTTTATAAAAGCTAGTATATTCTAGTACAGGTAATTTGTCTTTGGTATAATTCCAAGTCGAATTTACGGAGATATCACAAAGTGCTGCCAAATATTTTGTGTTTTTATGCATTATACCCAAAGCTGATTGCGATATCTCCGGGATTAAGAGCATTATCCCAAAGTTGAAAATATTAAATCATAAAATCTCACTTTGGTATAATTCCGCACTGAGTTGATTTGCAGACCTGAAAATGCGAAATAACTTATTAGAACAGAAAAAGATACAATCATATTATTTTTTGATTAAAAACTGGAAATATACCAAAGCTCTTTGGGTGTAAAGGAAATATACCAAAGATGATTGGTATAATAATTTTGATATGGGAAAGAGAAGTTGCCATAACGAATTTCCTAATCCTTAGAGTTACCCCCTGTATACGAAATCAATCTGAGATCTAATGTCAAATCAATTATCAACCACCACAGATTTTTTCATTCTCCTCATATTCGTAGTCAATATCATAGCAATTACGTATTGGATTTGGCACTTATATTTTAGGTTCTACAAAATTAATCTTCTTAAGCGATTTTTTGGATCGAGTAGTGTAATAGTCCATATCCCCCTAAGAGATTCAGAAAGAAATTTTCCAATAATTGCAGCTGAGGATTTTGAAGCGGCGACTAAAATTGCTACCACTTTGCGATCAATTGGTGGTAATGTCGAATTGCGAATGATTGGGGTCGATGGCAGTATTTCAATTGACGAAGATAAAAGTAGTGTTGTGATCTGTGGCCCAAAATCATCAAAAAATGTAGCCGAGCTGCTCGCGATGGATCCACACTATGGATTCGCCGAAGATTCAAAGGGATTCTGGAGTGTATTGGACAAGACTAGCAATTCTAAATTAGGTTCCCCGCTCGACAGCGAAAATCCAACACAAAGTGATTTGGCATATATTGGCAAGCGTCGTATGGCAAAAAAATCGGAAGGTAATTTTATATTTATTGCCGGTATTCATGCTTTAGGCTCTTTAGGGGCTGCAAATTTCATTTCCAACGAGAAGAATTTGCGAGACCTAGTAACAAGAACCAAAGGGAGATCGTTTTCTGGTGTCGTCAGGTTTGATTTTATGAAAAACTCAATGAAAATGATTGATCACGAAATAGCGATGCCAGTACGACAAATTGACGTGAAGTCCTCCAACTAACTTTCGGCTGACGAATGGATACAATCATCAATTTTTTAGGTAGAGAAGAGTTTTCATGGCTACCAAGTTACGGATTAACATTCTTTGCCACAGCAGTAATGTATATGTTTTCTCTGCATAAAGGGTTCAAAGGGGCAACTGAGTTTTTGTATAAGGTTTTTCCAGATAAGCGTAACGTATTCTATGCTCGTGTAGATTTTATTTTGGTGATTATTATCGGATCTGTAATCGGATATATCGTTTTTTCGCCGAACACCCCGATACAATCACTTGCTGCGGGATTCGGATGGATTGGTGCGATGAATACGCTCGTTGCGGATTCGGGCAACATTTCGAATGCGGAGATCGATGGATTTACAAAGAGTTAGACTATTGACCATATCAAATCGGTGGACACTAATTTTGTATACTGCGCCGTTTCACTATGCAACATACAAAATAGGTCACCTCACTCGTCAGGATCAAACACATCATCGCGAACCAATTCCGCCTAATCTTAAAATGAATAAATCAAACAAGCCCCCTAACGGTGAGAAAACACCAGGGAAGCCAAATGGTGAAGCAGCACTCATAGCCGAATATACATCTCTACGGTCCTCCATTGACATGAGAGTAAAAGAGCGAAATCATTTGATGGCAATCTTTCTTGGTCTATTCGGAGCAGTTCTCGCACTAAAAGGGAGAGGGCAAATGAACCTCAATACTGCACTTGCATTCCCTGTAGTTGGACTACTAATGGCATTAGAGCGGGAGCATTTAGACAAACGCATACGATTGATGGCTAAATATATTCGTGATAATATTGAGCCTAACCTTCCCAAAATACATTGGTATGAATTTTTGACAGCGGATTCCGAGAATCAAAACTCTCTTAGTAGCCGCTTATCAAAGGCAGGCCATTTTATAGTACCAAGCATTATCGTTTTGCTAATGAGCCGGACCTCAATCTGGACGGGGATTATCTCTTGTGATAAAATGGTAATCGGTTGCCTTATTTTAGATGCCATAATTCTTTTATGGACTGCTGGTATCGTATATAAAAAAAACTCGTTTTATAAGAACTGAGCTGCTTATACATCATAGAAATTCCTAGAGCAACTAAAATCCTAACAAAAAAATGGACTTAACTGTCTATACAGCCGCCGTTCGTTCCTCACTCTGGCCGCATAGCCAGTAAGTCATTCAGTACGTTAGGGGGAAGGAGTAGCGATGCATCTAGTTTACCTAGATGAAGTAAAATACCAAGAGGAAGTGGAGCCTTATTATTGGCTTTGTGGACTAGCGTTTCCTTGGCAAAGCATACGAGATGTTGAGTCTCGATTATCTGAAATTTCAAGCGATTACTTTGGGACTGCCGTCTTAAGCAAAGATAATGAGTTTCACGCAAGAGAAATCGTCCATGGAAAAGGCCCTTATAAGGGACATGAAATAGGCAAGAGGGTTGAGCTATATAAAGCCCTAATTGACGTAATTGATAATTGCCCTGAACTAGGAAGAATTAAAGTAAGAATTGATCCTTCAAAGATGATAGCTGACAAAATTCCAGAAAAGGCATTCATGTTTTTTGTAGAAAAAGTTAATTCTCTTATGAGAACGTTGAAGTCACTTGCCATGCTCATTTCAGACCATGACAAAGACATGATCAGCATAAATGTGGCTAATTTGAGTAACTACAAACAATATGGAACAGAATATCAATTTGGAACTGATATAGAGTATGTGGTCGACACGATTCATCACACGCATTCTCACCATAGTCGATTGATTCAACTCGCTGATATATACACGTACTCAATGGCACTCTGTCCAAAGGGCAATTTAAATTATCCCAGATCAGAGTTACTAGAATACGTCAAAACAAAGAATAATGTCATGTCTCCTTCGAAATATAAGTACTGGCCGACAGACCAAAGTTGGCACAAACCCCTAACCAGGCACTCCACCTAATCGTGGCTACTGCGCCGCTTTCAGCGGCTTGATCCACGATAGGTGAGTTTGATCGTTAGGCAAAAAATCGTGAACGTCTTCATCGATACAAACATTTTTCTTACATTCTTTCATTTCTCGAAGGATGAACTCGGAGTCCTCGGGGACATTTTCGCTTCTCATGAACATGGTTCCGTCAAAGTTCATCTAACTCAGCAGGTTCAGGATGAATTCCGTATAAACCGTGAGGGTCGAATTCGGGATGCCTTAAAGCGCTTCAAGGAAACGACACCACCTGTTCAATTTCCCTCTTTTGTCCGGACTTATGACGGATACAAAGAGTGAGGTTCGGTGCCGTGCACGTTTAATATATTTATAGTAAATAGATAATGTCTTTTTTATTTTTGTTTTAGGCTCACTGAAATATCTTAAAATCGATTATGTCAGTCGTTTATTTTGTTTAAGGTTTTGTGGATGAGACCGCATCATGCTGTATGATACTTAAACGCAATTATCGCGTTCAAAAATCTGATTTAAGTTTTAATTACTTACTCGATTTATTTTTAAAAAATCTGTAACATTATTTGACGTTCGGTGCCATGCACGTTTAATATATTTATAGTAAATAGATAATGTCTTTTTTATTTTTGTTTTAGGCTCACTGAAATATCTTAAAATCGATTATGTCAGTTGTTTATTTTGTTTAAGGTTTTGTGGATGAGACCGCGTCATGCTGTATGATACTTAAACGCAATTATCGCGTTCAAAAATCTGATTTAAGTTTTAATTACTTACTCGATTTATTTTTAAAAAATCTATAACATTATTAATTATAATCTATTAAGCGTACACGGCACCCAGCAATTCAACCAAACATCCCTGTGACTTTCGCGATCAATGATAAATTCCAATCCACATATACTTAAATCAAAATCAACATCACCTCGGAAGGATGTTGGTTAACTCAATGATATGTGGGTAAAGAAGACATGGAACTGATCAATCTGTCAGCGGAACCAATTGGAAAACTGCATTCGTGGATTCCACACGACTTGTGTGCGGAGAAGGTCGTCTTCCTGCCGGATGCTTGCCCTGGAAAGTCTCCACTACCAACTGGCACAGCGGTGCTCACTCGCCAAGCGGACTGGCGCCGATTTGCTCTGTCAGACTGTGGTTGCGGAATGCGCCTTTTGAAATCTAATATTAGCCCGGGAGAGTTCGAAGTGACACGGTGGGATGCCGTTGCTGACCGTTTGCGCGCGAACAAAGGAGGTCTGGGCGATCTCGGTGGTGGTAATCACTTCTTGGACGCACTTGCGCCATATGAGGATGGACCAGTCTATTTTCTCGTACACACCGGCTCGCGAAGTGAATCTGGCCTCGTGGATCATCTGGTAGATATTCCGGCTAAATTTGATCGCGAGTTCGATCGAATAGTTCAATGGGCTTGCAACAATCGAGAGAAAATCCATGAAGCTGTAGAGTCTGAGTTCGGTGAAACCGAACTGGTCTTGGATTTACCTCATAACACTTATGAAGCTATGCCTGAAGGCGGGGCAATCATTCGCAAGGGGTCGGTACATCTCACCATAGACGAGCTGTCTATCTTGCCTTCACATATGACCGGCGATGTAGTATTGGTCCGCGCTACTCACCGTGTATCCGACATTTTGAACTCAATGAGCCATGGAACGGGTCGAAAAATGTCTCGTCGGAGGTGCAAACCGTTGGCGGACGCGTTCAATTTTGAGAAGATGCGAGAACAAGTTCTGGTCCCTAGCGGACTAGAGGATGCATCGCTCCGAACCGATGGGCCATTCGCCTACCGGGATCTGGACGAATGTTTAACTTTGATTTCTGAGTATGTCGAGGTGGAGGAGAGATTTGGTGTCATTGGTTATATGGGACATCTCTAGCGTGGCATATATCAAAGCACTTCATCTAATTGATACTTCGCTGCCGCTTCGTACTAATAGATGAGTTTAACGTTATATGAAGTCGCTCCGCGACGGGCTTTTATGTTGTATTCTAAGGTCTTGACTTTGCGTTAGTTTGAGCTAAATTCAGAGGTCATGCTACCCGCCCGAAATTTGAAGTTGCGGACATATTTCGACGTTATATGTTTCGATATACTTCAGAGTTCAAGATGTCCCTTGAGCAATGGACTGTGTTTCGTGCGCTGGTTGGATGTCGAACCGCGATTCTTGGGTATCATGAAGATGAATGTGACAACAGCACGTGTGGTCATCGGGAGTATTCGTATAACTCATGTCGGAACCGGCACTGTCCCAAGTGCCAGGGAGCACCCCGTTTCAAATGGCTGAGCGCCCGTCTTTCAGATCTTCTGCCGGTCAGTTCTTTTCATGTAGTATTCACGTTACCTCACGGTTTCAACGACCTTTTGATGTGTAATAAGGACGTGTTGTACAAGTTATTTTTCAAAACGGCCTCTGACACGTTATTAGAGTTTGCTCAGACTCCGAAACACCTTGGAGCCAAACCCGGTTTCATTGGTATTTTACTATAGCGTCAAAATTACTACATCTGTAAAGGTTATAGTTAGAAATAGTTACATCTGTTCACTTCGCTAATCCAGGTTCAATTTCACAATTTGACTTTTTCCAGCGGTATTTTTTTGCAAAGAATAAACATATATTATATATTATTTTACTTAAATAACATTAAATACAATATATATACATAAGGGCATTTAGAGAAAAGTGAAGAGAATATGCACAGATCAAGGGATTAAAAATTTATTTAAGGATGGAATGCCTCACCGTATTGAGGAAATAGAAAAGCATTATAACATTAGCCGATTAGTTGCTT
>JAJFLO010000538.1 GCA_021772675.1 Verrucomicrobiota bacterium
ATGTTGATTCCAGAGTTATTCTCCTCCATTGTCCTTGAAATGGTCAATTTTTATTATGAAATTTTAGCATTGTCTTCAGCACCTGACACCTGAAACCTATACTCTTGCAGGAAAAAGCCCCGGCATAGCCGGCTAAGTTCATGGCTTTTGCCTATCCATGTCTGTATAAATGACTTACAAATCAGAATCGAATGGCTCTGAAGTGGATTTTCATTCACTGAGATGTAAAATTGAGTTAATCGGCTTATTTGAGCAGAGATTAGGGCTCGCAGCAGAATACTGATGAATTATTCAATGTTCTAGCCTGCATTATGCATAAACTTTCTATTACAAGTCATCATATCACATAATATCAACGAGTTGTGAAGTTATTCGGGTTCGAAATAGTTCACTATTTCTGCACGCGAATGAAATTCATAACCCATTGATCTCATGCAATCTGATGACTCTCACTACAAAAATTTATGAATAATGCGAGCTAGCAGTTTTATGTACGTGAGGGGGCCAAGTCAGAAATCAAAAGCGGGCTAGCTGCTTTCGACATTCCGAATTGACGTCATTTTTTGTTCTGTAAGTCGTGGGATACCCGGAGATGGATCAATGATTTATTGCCTGAAAGAACTCATATTGTAGTAATTTCTTGAATACGCTGAAATTACTAAATCTTTGCATAATTTACTGAAAGGTATGCCTGCAATTTCTGCCGCCTTCGGAAGAAGACTGCTTTGTGTGAATCCGGGAATGCTATTCGCTTCTAATACATACGGTGCAAATGTTTTTTGATCCAGTAACATATCAACACGCAGCATATCTCTTGCGTTCAGTGTATAATATATTAACTCTGCCAATGATTTAATTTTGTTTTGTTGTTCGACGGGCAAATTTTTGGGAGGACATATATATTCAGTAATACCATTATTGAATTTATATTTTGCATCAAAATCGAATAGATCACCTGGTGGAATGATTTCGACAATAGGCAAAGATTTTCCATTAATTAGTCCCACTGTAATTTCTATTCCTTTGAAATAAGATTCCGCAATCATATTACTCTCACACGGAAGAGATTTTTTAAGAAATATTTCCCATTCATTTTGATTATTTATAACCGACTGTCCAATTGTTGATCCGCCAGTATTTGGTTTTAGAATAATCGGAAAGCTTAAGTTTTCGGGAAAAACCTGATCCACCGATGTTACTAATTTCCATGGCAAAAGAGGTACGCCAGCTCTCAATAGGGTCAATTTTGATAAATGTTTGTTGATGATTATCGAATTGGAATATGAATCGCATCCTACGTAAGCAATTTTATTATCTTCTAATACCTTTTGCAGCTGTCCGTCTTCCCCGTAATTTCCATGAAGTGCCGGAAATACAACATGCATGTTTTTATCTAAAATTAAACGAGCTGGATTCGAAAATGTAATTTCACGCACAGAAAATCCTTCTGAGGAAAGTGCGTCTGAAATTGCTTGACCTGATTGCAGAGAAATTTCATTTTCACTTGAGGGGCCCCCCATCAATACAGCTACGTTGATGGTTGTTGTATCAATCGGAAATTTGTCGGTGTTTAACATCTAGGTTTCTCAGGTTAACTGTTGAACTAAAATTGGAATTAATTTCGTAATATCTCCGGCTCCCATAACGATAATGATATCGTTTTCCTTTGATGATTGAATAATATGCTTAGCTAGTCTATCAAACGGATGTTCATAATAAAATGCAGGAATAGAATTTATTTTCTTGACTATATCACTTGCTTTGATTGAATTTTCATTGTCCGTCCAAGCCTTAAATATAGGGACAACGTATAATTCGTTAGCATGTGCTAGTTCAATTGCCAAGTCATTGCAATAGTAAGTTATGCGTTCAGCTCGGTGTGGTTGAAAAATTATTCTCAGATTTTTTGAGGGATATCGTTCTTTTATAGCATTTATGCTAGCCCTTACCTCTGTGGGATGGTGAGCATAATCCTCATAAATCAATAATTCTTTTGTGCTATACCTCAATGAGAGTCTACGATCTACGCCAGTAAACGTCATCATGCTGTTTGTCGAATCACATCGATTGACTCCTAATTGTTCCGCCATCAAAATTGCAAATAACGCGTTAAACCTGTTATGAGTTCCTAATAACTGCAACTTTGATACCTGGTCCAAGACATCATTGCCTATGAATGTGCAGTTTGGATGGTTTGAGAACATCGTTCTGGATTTGGAACTATCGAAAGTTAAAAGATACTGAGTCGAAAAAGCAAATTTCTGAAAACATTCATATAAGTTATCGATAGACTTATAATTCCAAAAATGATCGTTATCAATATTGGTAATAATTCCATATGGGCACTTGATGTGTGATAACGTTCCATCACTTTCATCTGCCTCAGCCACTAATATTTTTCCATTCCCTGCAACTGTATAATCCTTGAGATCAATTACTTTCCCTCCAATCAAGTATGCCGGTGATTTCTTATTTTGAACCAGTATATGTGTAAGCATCGAGGCTACGGTTGTTTTGCCATGAGAACCCGTGATCGCAATGGATACTGGAAAATATAACACAATTTTTGCCAAAAACTGTCCACGTCTGACTACTTCTATTGAGTGCTCCAAGGCAAACAATAATTCTGGATTTGAATCCTTTATTGAAGATGAATATACAACAATATCCGGTTTATCTATATTATGCCGGTCATGTCCAATTGAGATTGCAATTTCTTTATCTCTTAGAAAAGTTGTAGTTTCAGATTCATCTATGTCAGAGCCTGTAACGTGTATTCCCAATTCGTGAACAAGTAAAGCAAGTCCACACATCCCAGCTCCGCCAATACCTATAAAGTGTATCTTATTCCAGGGAATTTGATTCAATTTTTAAGTTCTTTCATTTGTAACCGTTCACTGGGTTCAAAGTTTAGAAGTCGACGGTTTCCGCTGTGGTGGGTTGAAAGGCCGAAACTCAGAAGACTGAGGCATGTTTTCTCGTTGACCCGTGCTGAGCTGAATCATAAGCGTGTTGTTTGTCTTTTTCAAGTTTTTTGATCCCCCTCCCGGAAGAAACCTGTGAACAGTGAACCGTTACTGATGTTCTTAGTTTTTAACCGCCGAACCTTGAACTTTGAACCCAGTGAACGGTTACAGTAATTATAATACTTTGAAATTTTTCATTTTACATCTTGCATTTCGACAAAGATATAGGAACTTATTTACCTGCCTAAATAATTTTTTTGTACCGACAGCCATCAGGTTTTCGACAGGTTTCTATAAATTTGTTGCCTGAAATGAATAACGAATGTCGAAAAAAACTACTGCTTGCAGTATAACAATCAATTACTAATTCGCGTTGAGGAACTGGTAAAAAATGCCAAATAATAAAACAGTTAGAAAAAGAGTCAAAGTTACGCAAGAGAGAACATTGCGAAATAAAGCTCGCAAATCTGCTATAAAAACTTTCGAAAAAAAGTTTCAGTCTGAAGTGGAGAATAAGAATTTCGACTTAGCAAAAGATCATTTAAGTAAGGTGTCGTCGCTCTATGATAAAGCTGCAAAAAATGGTGTAATAAAAAAGAATCATGCGAACCGGAAAAAATCAAGATTAACACTGTTTTTTCAAAAAACTAGTTCCAGTTAGATTGTCGCCAATTTAGTTTTCTGCCAACCTCATTTATCCCTCACGTGTTTTTTGCCCACCTATTAACGTACCTTTGTTTATATCAAATCCGTTTTGATTTAATCCTAACCTGATTAATTCATCCAGTTCCTGCTGCGAGCACATATTTTGCACCATCTAACACTTATGAAAAACTTGATTTGAAGTAAACTAAGCACTCTCACGACAAATCCGTATGAATTAATCAGGCTAAAATCAATAAATTGAATATCGGTTTATTTGTTACCTGAATCTATGATGGTTTTCTTTTTATGTAGCTGTGAGGCATCAGATTCTTAGCTGTAATAACTACGGCGAGTATTTGATAACCAAGTACATGCATGAAAAGAACGCCACCGCGAAGTGGCGACATTACGGTAAAATGTATTCCCTATAGTTAGACAGTTTTATACTTTTCGTCACGGATTCAGTGGGTATTGGAGCTCACACTTATGTGTGGTATTTTCTACAAAAATATTTAAATGTTACGCTAACCAGCATTATTCATAAACTATTGTAGTGAGAGTCATCAGATTGCGTGAGATCAATGAGTTATTAACTACAATCGGCCGTCAGGCAATGATGAGTTTTACTGGATGATTACGTTTATGCATAATCCAGGCTAATATACCGACAGCCATCAGGTTTTCGACAGGTTTCTGTA
>JAJFLO010000539.1 GCA_021772675.1 Verrucomicrobiota bacterium
AATCATTGACCGAATTAATGACTATGAAAATAGTCTTAGCGCAGAAGGCTTTCCTTTTGATTTATCTTACCTGACTTTCTTTGAGCGTTGCCAAGAACTTTATGACACCATGGACATGATGTTAATAGACATGCACAAATCGGGTGAACTAAAAAATATTGACCGTAATATCAGCACAAAGTTGTGTTTGGTGCGCAATTCTCTGCAAACATTTATAGATCGACTTAAGGGGGCGATTAATCAACTCAACAAAGTGAATACCATTTTTCTGGAATTAAGGGACATCCTTCATCCCCAAACAGAAAAAGACCGAATCCCACTTAACTGGGGAATGCTTGATAACCAATCCAAAGTAGAGAATATAGGAAAAAAATTAGAAGAATTAAGAAAAAAGGCCGAAAAGAAGGCAAAAGTAAACTATCTGCCCAAATATGAACATAATGCATGGAAAATTATCTATAAGCATCTAAAAAAGTATGCCAAACATCTGAACCCAAAAATTCAGGTGAATGGTCAAACGGTACTGTTACCCAGAACCAATAATCTTTCTGAAACAGGATTCAGAGATGCTAAACGCAAAGCCAGAAGGACTATTGGCAAAAAAAAATCTATCCAAGTATATGGATGAATTGCCGTCTCAATATTTTTACATCATCAATCTTGAAGACGCCGAATATGTAAAAACGGTTTATGGCGACAAAGAAATTCATGAAAGTTTTTCTCTGATCGATAGAGAAAAAATTGGCAAGACGATGGATAAAATGAAGGCTCAGAGACGATCGCCTAAAGCAATTGACTATAAATTGATTCGAAATGACCACTACCTTCAACTACTTGTAAATCATTTCTCTAATCAGGATGACATAGCAAGTTAAAACATTATTTTGACGCTATAGGTCATTTCAATAAGAATATAAGCGATACGTCCTCCAACCCACAGTGCCTTGTATACCAAACGCGATTAGCTTTTCGACAGGTTTCTGTAATGTTTCTGCCTACAATGATAAACGAATGTCGAAAAATCTACTGCTCGCAGTATTGTTCTATTGCATGCTTGATCATTGGTCACAACTTACTACTCACTTTTTACTGTCCTTCCCCCACCCACCTCCGCCCGGTGTTTCAATTACTAGTTCATCACCAGCACTGACCTTGATCTGAGCGAGTGATCCCAATTTTATCTTCTTCCCTGTAGCATATTCAATTAGAATGTTACGACCTTTTTTGCCGCCCTGCCCCCCATTCAATCCAAACGGGCCTTTACATCGTCGCTGAGTCAGTAATGAAACATCTAACGGCGCCAGAAATTTTATCTGTCGTATTACCCCATCTCCACCATTGAATTTCGCTTTGCCTCCCGAATTTTTCCTGATTTTGAATTTTTGGACCTGAATAGGATAAAATTTTTCCAGAATCTCGATGTCAGTCAAACGGGTATTGGTCATATGGCTGTGAATTGCGGAGCTTCCCTGAAATTTAGGTCCAGCGCCCGTTCCTCCACAAAGAGTTTCATAGTAACCGAATTTACTGTTGCCAAAAACGAAATTATTCATCGTTCCCTGACTTGCAGCAACGATTCCCAACGCGCCAAAGACGACATCAACAATGCGTTGAGAAATTTCAACATTACCACCGACTACCGCAGCTTGTTTTGATGGATCAGGATTTACCGGTGGGTTCAACATTCCAACCGGGAGTATAAGGTTTACAGGTTCAAGAACTCCCGAATTAAGAGGGATCTCTTCATCGATAATGCATCGTAAACAGTATAACAATACACTTTTTATGATTGCGGAGTTTGCGTTAAGTGTTGTTGAATTCACACCCGCCGAACCAGAAAAATCAAACGTGATGGAATCCTCAACTACATTGACTTTTAACTGAATGTTAGCTCCGTCATCTAAACAATCTTGAAACTCATAAGTACCATCTTCAATCATCCTAATTGCTTCCCGGGATTTTTGTCCAGCCGCTTCCCGAATATAAATCATATATGCGTCGACTACAGGCCATGAATTGTCCTCGATTAAAGACAGCAATTCGTTTACACCAGAGTTATTTGCGGCAATGGCGGCCTGAATATCAGCAATATTTTCATAAGGATTTCTGGAGGGATAGAGTGCGGACGATAGATGATTGGTAAGCGATTGTTCCTGGAAAATTTGATTATCTACCAGTTTAAAATTTCGAAAGACTACCCCTTCTTCTCCGAGATTCTTTGCAAATGGGAAAATTGAGCCTGGGTAGACACCCCCTATCTCGGCATGATGTGCTCTTGAAGCAACAAAAAATAATAGAGTGTTGCCTTTTTTATCAAACATAGGCGTCATAACCGTCAAATCAGGCAGATGAGATCCACCAACATCTGGTGCATTTGATAAGAAAACATCACCGGGCCTTAATGATACCTCCGAATTCAGCAGCCCTTTTACGGTATCGGCCATCGCCCCGAGATGTACCGGTATATGCGGCGCATTGACAATTAAATTGCCATCCTTATCCAGAACGGCGCAGCTAAAGTCCAATCGTTCTTTGACATTCACAGAGATAGCAGATTTCTGCAATACGATCCCCATTTTTAGAGCGATATTAGTAAATTCGTTACAAAACAGTTCAAGACGTATCGGATCACACTTTTTTGAATCAGTGGTACTATATTTTTTAATATCCTTGCCCAGATACTCTAACAGAAGGTGCCCATCCTGAATAATTTTTCCACTCCATTGGGGATCGATAATAATCGTAGAATAGGGTTCAGCAATAATCGCGGGCCCTTCAATTTTGTTACCAATCTCCACTGAATGACGATAATGCATGGCTACTGTGGTTAGTCGACCGCCGATAAACATTTTTTTTTCTGAAGCAGGCACCAAAACCTTATTTCCAGGAGTTGATTCAGGCAGACTTATTTTTCCTGCGCTTCCGGTAATTGATACACGAATGTTTACTATTTCGACGTCCCTGCTGTTATGAGCATATCCATACAATCGAGTATGAAGTCTTTCAAATTCGTTTATTAATATATTTGCTTCTGCATGATAAACAGTTATAGTCGATTCCTCTCCCGCATAACGTAAATCATACGCGCGTTGCGGCGCTTTTATATGCGTTTTTGGTATCCCTTCATCACAAACTTCTTGGTATAAGCGTTGCTCAATCGCAATAAGCTGCTTTTCCAGAGACATTAAATTTTCATGATTCAAGGTATAAAGAACCGTTTCTTCAGCAAATCGCTTAACATCAGCTTTACCTATTCCGAATGCACTTAAAATCCCTCCGAGAGGGTTGAGTAAAATTTTTTGAATTCCCAGAAGTTCAGCAACAACACATGCATGCTGAGCACCAGCGCCGCCAAATGAATAAAGAATAAATTTAGTCGGATCAATACCACAATCTGTACTGATACGCTTTATCGCTGCTGCCATTGTTTCATTGGCAATTTTTATAAATCCATCAGCTATTTGATGGATATCATAGCGAATCCCTGTTTTATCTGTCACCTCGTTTCCAAGTGCATTTATTAACGATGTGACGATGTCAAGATTTAGAGAAAAAGGAAAATATTCTTCATTGATTTTTCCTGTGATTAGATTCATATCCGTTATTGTTAAAGGGCCGCCATTTCCATAACATGCTGGCCCGGGAAATGAACCAGCGCTATCGGGACCTACAGTCAGTTTCTGCCCATCGAATCTGCAAATAGATCCTCCTCCTGCAGCGACCGTTTCAATTTTCAACAGCGGTGCAACAATGGGAATTCCGGCCTTTTCCGTCTCGTATTCATACTCCAGACATTTATTGAACAAACACACATCCGTTGATGTTCCGCCCATATCGAATCCAATACACTGATCATAACCGGCATCAATAGATGATGCCGAAAACCCGATAACACCCCCAGCCGGTCCACTCAAAATACAATCCTTACCTGTAAAAAATTCCTGTTTTACCAGACCGCCGAACGATGTCATGAATCTCAACTCACCATTTACCAGTTTTTTGCTTAGATTGGAAAAGTAATCATTCAGTACAGGCGATAGATAGGCATCTATAATTGTCGTATGGCCCCTATTGAGAAGTTTAATTGTCGGGCTAATTTGTGACGACATCGAAACATATTCAAAACCAATCTGCGTTGCCAGGTTAGAAATGAGTGTTTCGTGAAGCGGATTCTGGTAAGAGTTCAATAAACAAATGGCAATGCTTGAAGTTTTTTTCCGAAGTTTAACCAAGACGCTAAGTATCTTTTTTTCATTCAGGGGAATTAAGATATTACCCCTGGCGTCGATACGTTCTTCCACTTCGACAACCTGATGATAAAGATTCTGCGGTTTTTCTATATCCAGTTTAAATAGATGGCGTCGGGTCTGATTACCTATCTCAAAGAGATCGGAAAACCCGTTGGTAATTACCAGTGCTGTCGGAGTACCTTTTCGTTCCAATAAAGCATTGGTACCAAGGGTAGTACCCAGATAAATCCGTACGTTTTCAATAGGATCATTCAAACCTATCTGCATGATTTTACGAATGCAGACGACTGGCGCTTCTTCGCCTGAACATAGCTGATATTTTGCATAATTGGCAGGAGGTGATTGAAATGAATGGTTTAGAAAAAAAGCACCTTGATGAGGATCAAAACCTGTGACCAACCGCTGGTCAACAATCCTGCCGATATTATCGATTAGTTTTAGTTTATAACCTGTAAAAAAGTCATTCCCGTAACCAGTCATGGTTTGATCGACCACATTAGAATATGATGAATTACCATCCGGTTTTCCAACAATTACCCCAGAGCTTAACACTTTACAATGCTGAATGTCACCTTGTGGAGATCGTGCAAGACAATCCGTGAAGGTCCCCCCAACATCAATCCAGAATTCCCAATTTTTTGATTGTTCGCGTGTCATTGTTAAATTTTTTTTATAACCATTCACAGTTTGTTGGTTTCGGGTGTCAGAACAAAAAGTACAAATAAAAACTTCATTCCACTGTACCGCAGAACTTTTGGGGAATAGACAGCAGAACAAGTGCGGAATATTTCTATATTATAGTGCATTTCAAATGACTTCGTACCGCATTTATGCATAAACCACACTCAAAGGATAGGAATTTAAGTATAGAGTCATATGAAACGGACTATAGTTCACCCTGAAACACTGAAACCTGAACCCCGTGTACAGTTACCTTTATTTTACCTTATAAACCTGGATAAATTCCACAGACCAGTCACTGATAGAGTGAATTAATTGTGCTTTTCATTTCACTCAGATGATCAAGTAAAAGACGGATTATATTCAATTAACCGGCTTCGCCGGGGCTTTTTTATCGCTACGATTTGCAAAATCAGTCCTGGCCATAAGGAGAAAACTATAGTCCGAACCTCTTATGTTATAAATTTAATTACAGCTCGTTCGTAGTCCCGCTTTTAAGCGGAAGTTTTCCGAGTGCTTCAGCGATCCTGCAATGAGACGTCCTCGCTGAAGCGTCGTTCAGACTTCCGCCTAAAGACGGTACTACAAACGCACGCTCCTCCCCAAGACAATGGTTTCACTGAATATGTACTTTGTGGGCAATAACAACGACGTAGAATACACAACCTATACAATAAATTTATATTTAATCCGGATTTCTCAAAAATACTTTTTCTACAAAAACGTATATCACCTAAATTCAACGATTTGACTTGGCTTGCGAATTTAATGTGTCTCGACACACTGTCATTCACTCACCTGCGCCAAAACATTTAATTTAGGCAATCTAGCTTCCTGGCTTCAAAGTGTGTGAGAAAACCAGATTAGACGCTCTTTATATAAGCGATTTAACTGAAGCTTAAAATTGTAAAATCTAAAATCTAACGAGTTATTATGCATAGAAATCAAAAATAATGCATAACATAAAGGATACATAATGAGGACAACATTAGATATACCTGAATCGCTGATCAATGACGGTCTAAAAGTGACACATATGAAAACCAAAACTGCTTTAATTAAAACAGCTTTAAAGGAATTGATCAGAAAACACACTATTAGTGAGCTCAAGAATTATCAAGGGAAAGTTGATCTCAATATCGATCTTGACCAACTAAGGGAAAGAAAACAGTGAACGTCCTTGTTGACTCATCTGTCTGGATTGACTATTTTCGTGGCGGGATCAAGTCAATGAGATTAAATGATTTAATCGAAGAGAATCGAATTATTGTAAACGAATTAATCCTGGCTGAGTTAATTCCTTTTGTGAAATTGAAACATGAGCACAAACTCATTTCTCTACTAAATTCACATGATAAATCCCACATTCCCCACCTTTTTTAGTTCCTTTTTTTAGCAATTATATGTCTGTAATCTATCTGTTTAAAAGCAGATTGACTTAATCGTGTTTATTACTCCTTTTTTGTGGGGATTACAGGTTCAAACTGGAATTCAGGGTC
>JAJFLO010000540.1 GCA_021772675.1 Verrucomicrobiota bacterium
CAGAGATAACTTAGGGAAAATTGGAATGCAATATAGGTATTTCGGGGGTATTTTGACTAAAAACAGCTGGAAAAATATTTCTTATAGAAGTTTATAACTAATTTAATATAAACGCATTACAATAGAGCGCTGAATCGCTGAAAATCGATGGGAGAAAATCGTCAAATTGAGATCATTTTTGTCTAAATTTGAGGAGAATATTGTTATATTGAACGATGATTAGGACGAAAATGAGCCAAGAATGCGTCTTTCGCACCAGATTCTTTCTAAGTCCGACAGACTCGTCACTATTGTCATATTTCAATCATTTATAAGGATTTTTCGCGGTGTTCGGATAGCGAGTCTGACGTTAGGCAATTATCATAGTGACAGAAATAAATTGATTGGACCCATATTGGAACAATAAAAATCACGCAAAATAGAGAAATATTTCTTTTAAGCCAATGAACAATAACCTAAATAAACTTCCAGATGAAAACCTCACTCTCTATCATATTATGCTTGTGATGATGCTAGGAATGTTTATTGTTCAGCCATTCTTGAGAGAAGGCTCTTTCGTCACAAGAGTCTTTTACACCGCAATTCTCTTCGGTGCCGCTACAGGTGCAATCCGCAATCAGCAACGATGGTTAGGATATGTTATCCTTACGCTGATTATATTTGACATATTCTGGACCAAAGGATCACTTATTTTTGCACTTATTGCATACCTGCTAGCAATTGGCGTTTATCTTAGACAAATATTTTCCTACAGGGAGATTACATCGGAAATAATCAGTCTAGCTTTGTGCGTATATTTGATGTTTGGAATCGCTTGGATGCTTGCATATTTGTCTCTTCTTCAGATCCAACCGGACACTTTTCGCAGTGTGGGGGATGCCCCAGTAGATCCATTTTACTACAGCTTCGTGACATTGACGACTTTGGGTTACGGAGATATTACTCCCACCACGAAGATTGCCAAAAGCCTTGCGTGTTTAGAAGCACTAACAGGTCAGATTTATCTCGTCGCTATCGTTGCAAGACTCGTTGGACTCATTCGAGCGCCAACAGAATCAAAGGTTCAACTGAAATAAAGGTTATATATACGGCCGCTTATATAAGCAATGTTACTACAACAAATTCGAGATGTTGATTGAAGTTTCAATCCAAGAAGTACAAAATGCATCTATCGGATTCTTTAACGACCATTATCCTAATTAATCGACACACGGAGCCATTGAGCCTACTTATTAAATGTCCCTTTCCCGTCCGCCCACTTTGACCACGGTTTTGATTCTAACATATACTGCAAGCAGTAGGTTTTTCGACATTCATTATTCATTTCAGGCAACAATTTTTCAGAAACCTGTCGAAAACCTGATGGCTGTCGGTATATAACTCTCTTGAGAGCGATCCAAGACAACCGCGTCGATACGATTCGTAAGCATTGTGAAAAATGGCATCAACCGTAACTTCTCCAACACTAATAGCAAATGGCGCTACCGCAACCTTAGTCGCAATGTTGATAGCACCGCCAACACGTGGTGCTTTTAGGCTGGATATCGTTACGTTCATCTTCGAATCGGTATAGTTCACCCTCACCGAATCAATAGGGAACTGCCTGTACTTGGCAAGCGAAGGTGCCCAGGTAAATACGATAAGGAAGGTCCACATGAACACCATACGAGGACCTATTTTACAGGTATAAAACATAGGACTTTTCTCTCTAAATCAAATATAGCTAAACTACAGAATTTGGTATTCAATCACGTCAATCGGGTTACATTCCTTTCCAGACACCTTAAGGTGAAAATCCAAATTCATAAGCAATAACCAGGTATTGGAAAAAATCAAATTCACTGTATTGTATCGGGTTTTGGATAAAATCTTTACTAGCCTGAATCATGCATAAACATTCAATTACAAGTCATTATATCACCTAATATCAACGAGTTATAAAGATCTTTTGGTTTGAAATAGTTCACGATTCCTGCACCCGAACGATATTCATAACTCATTGATTTCACGCAATCTAATAACTCTTATCACAAAACTTTATGAATAATTCAGGATAAGAGAATCATTGGTTTATTTAACAATTTTTTAGGGAAATCATGAGAAAAGTAAATATTGGCTTAATCGGCTGCGGTAATGTCGGTGCAGGTGTTGTTAAATGGGTTCAAAAGAACTCGGATTTAATCGAAGCACGCTGTAATATGCAGCTGGAAATAGCGAAAATTGCGGTTAAAAACGTGCAAAAAGATAGAGGATTGAGTATTGATCAAAGCATTTTTACCGCTGATGCCAGTACTCTTGTCAATGCCCCTGATATCGATATTGTTGTTGAACTGATCGGTGGAATTGATGAGGCAAAACCGCTTGTTATTTCAGCTCTAAAACAGGGAAAACCAGTTGTGACTGCCAACAAATCTCTTCTCGCGTTTCACGGTGCTGAATTATTTAAGCTTGCTGAAGACAATAATTCTGACATTTATTATGAAGCCAGTGTTGCCGGTGGAATTTCAATTATAAAATACTTAAAAGAGGGACTCGTAGGTAATCACATTAATCTTATATATGGGATATTGAATGGAACGTGTAATTACATACTAACTCGCATGGCTCAAAATGGAGAAAAATTTGACGATGTATTAAAAGAAGCACAGAAATTGGGTTTTGCGGAGGCTGACCCAGGACTGGACATTGATGGTCATGACACCGCCCATAAAACGTGTATTTTAGCATCACTTGCCTATGGCGAATGGTTTGAGGTTGATTCGATTTATGTCGAAGGTATTCGAAACCTGGAATTACAGGATATTCACAATGCATCAGAAGCAGGTTACACTATAAAGCTTCTAGGCATTATTAAACTTAATTCAGGAAGAGTCCAAATGAGGGCACATCCAGTACTGGTACCTTCAACCTCATTAATTGCAAAAGTTGATAATGAATTCAATGCAGTCTGGGTCAATGGTGATATTGTAGGTGATGCGATGCTTTATGGACGTGGAGCGGGACAAGATCCGACAACGAGCGCTGTGGTTGCAGACATCATTGATGTTGCCTTAAATATAAAGTGTAATTCAGCGAATCGAGTTGCGGCATTTCAGCCTCACAAATCTTATAGCAAAGTTTTACCGATGCCTGAAATCTCAAGTCGGTACTATTTACGGTTATCATTAGAGGATAAACCGAGTGTTTTAGCAAATATTGCACGAATTTTAGGTGACGCGAATATCAGCATCGCCAGCGTCGTGCAAAAAGAATCAGACTCGAATAAGCTGCCTGTTATTCTCATTACACACACGGCAAAAGAAGCGGATATTAACTCAGCTATAGAAAAAATTGAGGATTTGTCAGTAGTTCACGGCAACCCCATTATTCTGCGAATAGAAGATATCTAATACTCCAATCAATTTTCAACGATCGGAAGATGATGGCAAAAGTACAACTATTGAAAAGGACGAACTATAAATGAAAGATAGAGTTGATATATATGACACCACGCTGAGGGATGGAACTCAGGGGGAAGGTGTATCATTTTCGAAGGTCGACAAGGTGCGTATAGCCGATTGTCTCGACAGCTTTGGAGTTTCTTATATTGAGGGCGGATGGCCAGGATCAAATCCCAAGGACATGGCGTTTTTTAATGAGGTAAAGAATAAAAAGTATAAGCATGCCAAAATTGCTGCATTCGGCAGTACCCGTCGCGCAATAAATAAAGTTGAAAAAGATCCAAACATCGTCGCATTATTAGAAGCTGAAACCCCCGTCACAACCATTTTTGGTAAAACTTGGATGCTTCATGTTACTGAGGTCTTACGTATCAGTCCCGATGATAATCTTAAAATGATTGAGGATTCTTGTGCTTATTTACATGATCAGAAAAAGGAAGTTATCTATGATGCCGAACACTTTTTTGACGGTTATAAAGATAATTCTAAGTATGCTTTCTCTACCCTTGAAAGTGCGGTGTCTGGCGGCGCAGAGGTCATTGTCTTATGTGACACAAATGGTGGAACAATGCCGACAGAGATTAAATTAATTACAGAAACGGTCATGAAGCAATTTGGCAGTAAAGTGACAGTTGGAATCCATACACATAATGATTGTGGTATGGGTACAGCGAATTCAATCGTTGCGATTGAAACCGGAGCACGTCATGTACAAGGTACAATAAATGGTATCGGTGAACGCTGCGGCAACGCGAATTTGTGTTCGATTATTCCAAACATTGAGTTGAAATTAAATTTGGAAGCATTACCAAAGGGTAATCTCAGTCATTTAAAGGAAGTCAGCGAATTCGTATTCGACTTAGCCAATCTCCGCCTTGACAACCGGCTACCTTACATTGGTAAAAGTGCATTTGCCCACAAGGGCGGCATTCATGTTAATGCGATGCAGAAGACTGCGGTATCATATGAGCATATCAAACCCGAAGCTGTTGGGAATAAAACCCGGGTATTGATATCTGACTTATCTGGAGGCAGCAATATTTTAATGAAGGCTGCAGAGCATAATATTGATATTAATAGCAAGAGTTCTGAAGTTCGAACAATACTCAACGAGCTGAAAACTCTGGAAAGTGAAGGCTATGAATTTGAAGCAGCCGGTGCATCATTCGAACTCTTGATGCAAAAAATACTTAAAAAGCATAAATCCTTTTTTTGTCTGGAAGGGTTTAGAGTTATCGTCGAAAAAAGAGGTCATAACAGCCCATGCATTAGCGAAGCCACGGTAAAAGTGAATGTTAATGATGAAATTGAACTATGTGCCGCAGAAGGTGATGGCCCTGTAAATGCTCTCGATAAAGCATTACGTAAAGCGCTGGTCCGGTTCTATCCTCAGATTGCCGATGTAGAACTTCGAGATTACAAAGTAAGAATCGTTGATGGAGAAGCAGGAACCTCAGCGAAAACGCGAGTGTTAATCGAATCCACCGACGGTAAAAAATTCTGGGGTACGGTTGGAGTCAGTGAAAACATTATTGAAGCATCGTGGCAAGCTCTGGTCGATTCGGTCGAACATAAACTTTATTCTCAGAAAAAATAGGAAAAAGAAAAATGGTTATTATTACCGGTGGCGCCGGTTTTATAGGCAGCGCTGTTATCTGGGGCCTGAATAATCATGGGATTGACAATATTGTTATCGTTGATCAACTTGATAGCGATGAGAAGTGGAAAAATTTGCGCGAGTTATCTTACGAGGATTATTTGGAAAAAAACCATTTTCGCGATTTAATAAAGCGAGGCCGGTTTTCTTCTGATAATACCAGCGCAATTATTCATATGGGAGCCTGTTCAAGCACCACCGAATTGAATGCATCTTATTTGGTCGACAACAATTATCAATACTCAAAGGAGCTCGCATCATTTGCAGTCGAACATAATATTCGATTTGTTTACGCCTCAAGCGCAGCGACCTATGGCACCGGGGAACAGGGTTATAAAGACGATCACGCACAGTTACGCTCGTTAATACCATTAAACATGTATGGTTACAGCAAACAAATGTTTGATTTATGGGTTCAACGTCATAAGCTTCTCGACCGGATTGTTGGACTCAAATTTTCTAACGTTTTTGGACCAAACGAATATCATAAGGATGATATGAGAAGTGTACCTCATAAAGCCTACGGTCAAATAAGAGACACTGGAAAAGTTCAACTATTCAAATCCTACAAAGATATATACAACGATGGTGAACAAATGCGGGATTTCATATATATAAAGGACGTGGTCGAGATGATAATTTTTTTCCTAGATAAACGAAATATCAACGGCATATTTAATGTCGGATCTGGTAATGCAAGAACATGGAAAGATTTGGTAAAAGCGTTATTTTCAGCGCTTAAAATTGCCCCTGAGATTGAGTATGTAGACATGCCGGAGGGGCTGAAAAGCAAGTACCAATATTTCACCGAATTAACTATGGACAAATTACATAAAGCCGGATATTCAACACCAACAATGACACTTGAAGACGCGATTGAAGATTACGTAAAAAATTATCTGGTCTCAGATAAATATTTAGGCACCTCTTAGAAATTAGCCTGATTAATTCACGCGATTCATCGCGAGAGCACTTAACTCGCTTATAATAAGGGCTCACAAATAAATAACTTGTATAATTTCACGCTCAGATTTATGTCAGGTTTGGACGATCTGGATGGCAAAAAGCAGCAGGAATATTACAATATTTCAATGTTTTTCGTCATTTGGATCGGACATAGATGACGTGAAGATAAGATGCGAAAAATCCAAGTTATTTATTTGTGAGCCCTAAGGCGATTAGTGAAGGATTCACGGTGAAAGTGAATTTACATTCACTAAGATGCGAAGTCAAACTAAACGTATTATTTGAGCAGAGATTAGAGTTCATAGCAGAATACTGGTGAATTAATTCAGGTTAGGATTTGCAGAGAGCAATCATTAGTAAATAGCAGTCATTGCCATAAAGAGAGTAAGGTAGGTTGCTCATTGAAGTTCTTTCACTGCAAATTTTTATCTGTTACCGTTATCTGGCGGAAAACGTAAATGTTTCACCGCCAGTAGACTGATGGGCAATAGATATGGATTGATAGTCCTAGCCTGATTAATTCATGCGGTTTCGCTACCAGAGTGCTTAGCTTTCTTTAAATCAATGAGTTATGTAGGTTCACGAAGGTGAAGGAATAGTGAACTATTTCAAGTCTTTGGGTTCTTCACAACTCGCTTATATGAAGTGAGATATGCGCACGCAGTAGAAGCCGGATGAATTAATCAGGCTAGTGGGCAGTAAGCCGTTTATTTAATTTCCGCTAAAAAACGGAACGCCCACCCCATTTATTATCGAATATGATTTCTATACCCAATATATCCAGCAATTCTCGGCGAGATGCATAACTTATTTATTATAAAAGCATTACGATCTATTGAAATTGTTATTTTTCGTACAATTTATCCTCAAAAATGTCCGTAAGAAAAAACTGAAAAAGTCATAATTAGCTGAATTGAAGATAGTTAAAGAATGTCTTCTCGCTAAGCAAGCCGTCTTGTTTT
>JAJFLO010000055.1 GCA_021772675.1 Verrucomicrobiota bacterium
TGCGGTAGAATCAGCAATCAATTCTCTCGAACATCACGGATTAGATCGATGTCCAGATAAAGGCCAACAGGCATTCAGTCGTTATGCGGCGGCGGCCTGTTGTGGATTTAATCTTCATCGGTTAGGTTCTTTAATACTCAGGCAGGAACTTGAATTGTTGCAGTCAGCTTAGCAACAGCTGATAATCGATAGATTATACAACCAGAAAAGCTGGTGTTGCAGCAGTGGCTTTAAAATTTGAACTTAGAGGTATTAAAATACGAATGAATGCCAAATTGACGGTTAAAGTCGCAAAATTGATAAAATTTGTCATTAAACAATTTTGATCCGTCGTCGCCGACGTCACCAATTTTTTTAATATGCCTATTTCGGGACAGACACTAAATAAAATATTCCGGCCTTAAAATCCATTTTAATTTTATTACTGAGTACAAAACTAAAAGTTTAAAATTTACTAATGGTTCATTATCAATTTATTAACTGCGAACGGCACCGTATTAATTTTACGTAGTATTTAATTTTGTGGTGATGGGCTAAACGACTTTCGATACATATAAACAGTTTAGACTTACAACCTAGCGTGAAAGACGTAAAGGTTACCAAAGATAATTCTATATTGCTAAACAGAATTTTACTGAGGAATTTTTTGTTCTACTTGATGTTGATAAAATTTCTAAAACAGCTACTTTTTACGTAATTTTTAAGTAATAGTTACATCAAATCTTTTCTTTATCTTAATTGTTATTGAAAACTTCAATCGTCTTTTTAATATTAATTTTACCAATGATCAAAATACCTGAATATTAAACCGTCAAAAAAAAGAAAACTAGCTACACAAACCAGGCAAATAGATACGCTGTTAAAAATCCCCCCAAATTTCATTCATTAGGAAAGCGGAAAGTTATGGTAAAACTTGCTTAATGGATATGAGGAATGGCTGTAGATTGTAGTAAGTGGGGAAGTTTAAACCGGGATTAACGTTGATCTTTGGAATTATTTCGGACTAAAGGGACTTAATATGGCATTAAAGGAGATCATCTTTTGGGGAACTGGCTGTGGAAGGCCCACTATAGATCGTCAGTTACCTGCATATCTACTTAGATTCGAAAATAACCATGGAATCCTTTTAGAATGTGGGATCCAACCCACATTGGATCCTAAACAATTAAATGAAATCAGTTCGATCGATACGTTAATAATTACGGCCCCTGATTCAGAATTAATTGCCGGGCTCCCTGGTTTTTTCCATACTCAGCGACTTCTAAATCGGGAGCGACCTTTACGCATTATTGCACCAGAATCAATAAAATCGTTTCTTGATGTCGCTAATGAAATTGATACGTATCCACTACGTTTCGATACCAACTTTGTTCCAATAGATGAAATTAGCATTGATCTTGAATCTGGAATCTCACTTACCTTTTCAAAAGTTGGTGAAAACCATGGTAAATTTCAGGTAGTAATAACTTGTACAGATCAAACTGAACATCAAACCATGATTTATTATACTGGAAAATCACGTGGTATTGAGGAGCGATGCAATCCGCAGAATAAATTTTTTATTATACATGATTGCACATACTTCTATGAAGATGGAAATTTGGCTAATGTTAGGGAGCTGTCTGACTATAAAAGTGCACTTGATTTCGCGCAGCAACGAAAACCTGACATGATGTTCCTTGTCCATATTAGTGCTCGTTATGAACGAACTGATTTACAACGTCCACGAGAGCATGATCCCAGAGTATTATTGACAGAAGATAATCTACGTTTTGACTGCAAAAAGATGACGTATCGAAAAAATTAGATACGAATTCTAAGTACTTTCACTCAAGCACGTTTTTTTAATCAGTAATATAAGGTGAAATTAATTATGAGTAGATTCGAATTCGAAATAAATTCCCTCGAAGCAGTTGTGGATCCCGAAATGGTATCCGACTATGTAGACGGAAAATTTCATCAACTTAACAAAGATGAAAAAAGCCAAATTGATAGTGCGCTCAGAAATGCCTTTGAATCGGTTTTGTCCCAAATAGAATGTCTACTTGTAGTTGACGGGCAATTATCAAACATTGATAATGCAAGAGAAATTGTTTTTAGTGTCGCTACATTTCATCAGTTGTGCACTTCGATCAAAAGAAAAGTTCAACTTGGAATGCAATTTGATCTCGCGTTTGAATTGTCTGGTGTGTTGGTAGGGCGCCAATTCGCGAGGAAAATTATTAAAGGCATGTGCAACGATAAGAAAATTTTGGATTACAGCGGGTATCTCCAGCTTTGGGGTAGATTTGATACTAGGGCAGGTTGGGGACGTTTTGATGATTTAAAATTGGATCCAGTTAAGAAGTGTGTTTCTCTCAAAATTATTCACCCATTTTCAACATTGGAAGATTACTGCCCACCAAATGAAACGATAAATCACTTTCTCAAAGGCTATGTTTATGGAGTTATTGATGAAGGTTTTAGAATGATAGATTATCTTTTTCGACAAACGAAAATACTTCGTCTGCCTCATAAAGCATGCATTGTCGAGAAAGTACATTCCGATTGCAAGGGAGGTATGCTTCACGTTGAGGTCACTCTTTCTGAACCACAATTCCAAAATGCATATGACCAACTTTTTGGATTTGTTTTTCACTTAGCCCCACGAGATCTAATGAAATTACGTCGTGCGTTAGAGTTCTCTATAAGAGACATTTTTGGAATTGAAGGAACAAGCTACTATTCTATTCAGCGTATCCTTCGTGCATTATTACATATTGATCTTGGTCCCATTGAAATTAAGGCTGCAAAGGATCTTTACCAACGCCTTTCTGATTTTGCACATCGTGAAGTTGAAATATCACCAGAAATTGAATTGGAAGTGCTTGAGAATACATCCCTTTTTTTAACTGAATTACAATATTTTGGTATTTCAAAAAAGATTGTGAAAATGATAAAGCGGAAAACTGAAAATGTTCAACTTCCGTCACAAGAAATGGTCGCCGACATGGAAGCGGATATCTTGGCATTGACTGACATAGCGAATGACAACACTTCAGATAATGGAAAGCCCAACAAAGAGCAAGTTTACCAGATTGGATCAAGAATAGCAAAATTGGAAACTATTATCACGTATTACGAGGATCATCTTCTTGATCTACAAACCCAGGCTGCACAATGCGGTGGAGAAATGTATCTAGAACCTAAACAGAAGGGGCTACTTCGAGAATATCGTGAGAAATTAGATTCGTTTTCTTTGACCAAGAGTAACTTGGAACAGAGTTTGGAAATAAAAGTAGTTGCTAATCAGTCAGAAAAGGTTACTCCGTAAAAATGGGTGCTTCTCGCTGCGAAAGCATGAAAGCAATTCTTGATGAATACGACGAAACTCTGAGTAATCTGGCAATTGGACAGGGTATAGATCGGATCATTAGGATAGGAGCAGTAAAGCAATCGCTTGAGAATCTTTTGGAAGATGACACCCGTTTAGGTACCGGTTTTGGAATGAAAATTGGAGGTCTCATTCAGAAAGCTGATGATTACTTAGAAATTTATCGCCAACGGAATAAGAATAGGCAATTCGGAGAAATCTGTTTGGCAATATTTGTGATCTTAGCATACAGCATTGTTATATTTGACATGACTTTTACTGGGCTCGACATCCCATATATTTCGTCTGTTGCTTCGCTTTTGAGTTTTTTGATGGCAGTGGTAATTCTCATTCTCCAGATTCAGGAAAAATTTTAGGGGATTCCGGTGGGATTCCGTGGGATTCCGGGGTCACCTGCGGTATTGAGTTTTATTAGAGGGATTGTATAGTAATTTTTAATTTGGAATGTAAAAGAATTTTTTACTATTACTCGTCAAACTTCATCTCATTTATGGCACGACCACTTAGAATCGAATATCCTGGAGCGTGTTATCACGTAATAAATCGTAAGGCCAATTCGGTGCCGTTCACGCTTAACATATTCTATTTATTTATGTTATAACTCTTCTAATTAAATATATCAGCAATAAATTAAACCTTAAATTAAGTTTTTTAACATTATTATTACTTTTAAGCATCGTCCATCGTGGCACAATCGCATGCGAAAATCGTTAAAAATTGTTAAAACAAATAAACGATGACTATAATTGATTTTAAGATATTTTTATGAGTATAAAAAAGAACATTAAAAGTTTTTATATATTTATTATAAATATGTTAACTGTGCACGGCACCTATGCTGAAGTCTACTTGAGCTGCTCCTTGGCTTTCATTGTTGTCCCCAGTCCGCCGAGCAACAAATCCGCGACTTGTGCTGAAGCTGTCCGGGGATCGACTCCGTGTTTGCCGGAACCGAATTGGTCGTCAAAGAGATGATGGCTGAATTCCACAGCGCGAATTGCCGGTTCGATGTCCAAGTCAATCCGAGGTGATCCTTCGCCCAGCTTGGCGCGAATTCTATTTGCGAGAACACCGCGAGATCTTTCGTCGTCATAGTGAACCGGTTCACCTGCCTTGACGAGTGCAAAGTAATCCACAGCGTCATTTACCATTTTGAAATGAATCATTGGAAGAAGACTCTGCCTCATGTTGTACGCGGAAAGTTGTTTCGCCTCCATCTCCATTTGCGCGCCCGACTTTCGGTACACCACCGGATTAATATTCGGGAACGCTTCAGCGAAGGAGACGACCCATAAAGCAATGCCTAAATCCCTCGATACTTCGAATGCTTCCTTCGTGAATCCAACTGGCGAAGCGACAGCAGCCTTATGAGCCGAGATAGCGTCCCTTGTTTGCGCAAGTTTCTGAATGACGGGTCGATCAACTGGGCGTTTCCAGTTTTTGCACTCAACTATTAGCAGAAGATCGAGAATGTCTTCGAGACGGAATTCAACAGCAATGTCTATCTCGTATTGGCCCGATTGACGCTTACCTTCGAATCTCCTGTTTTGGAAAACACGAGCATTTTCTGTAATCGTCAGGTTTTGAATGACGAGTGCCACATACACTTCAAACTCTTTCGATGTCATAATGCATCACTACAAGTTATTAACTAGTTTTTTGATAAGTACGAAAATTGATTTTTTTTTGTATTAGACTCAGATATGTTCCCAAAAGCACAACACATTTTTGATCGCTACGAAAAAGTAATGTTATCTAGAAGTTCAATTGTGGAAATCTATTTCCAATTCTTTTACGGGTAGTAATATCACTTGACATTTTGCAGTATTTAAGCGCACGTAAGAATTATCAACGCATTTGCGAACTGCCACAAGAAAACCATATCCAAATGCTAACTTTTACCTATTTGTTAGCATTGAGCACTGTATTGCAGTACGCCTCTTTCCCAATTTTTGCAAACGCGAATAAACAAACTGCACAAAAAGCGGTAACTGCTCCCATCTCCACGCTGTCACAATATTTGCCAATCGCAGCAGACACCAAGCCGAGTAACATAGTAGTTGTTGCACTAGATTTGTCTTTAATTTTTTCCCGAAGTTCGTCGTATTTCGGATCATTGGTGCAAACAAAAACCTCAAATTCTCTCTTTACTTCGTTCCACCATTTCCGAGGTGGTCTATTGTCTTCAATGCGCGCTAATCTATAAGCGTTTACAATCATTGGTCCGCCGAATACCATGTGATCCACAACATTGTCTAGCGTCCAATCATCGTCCAAATTGAGAAGTTGGAGTGCAGGAGCCACCGTTATTAGCTCTTCTAAATTAATATATATGGATAGGTTTTTCATTTATTAAGTAATTATTCATTGAAAATTCACGGTGTTGGTTTGTCGTAAATTCGTGTTATTTTTCGTTTTTAGGATTTATTGTCTATATGAAATTGATAATAATGTGAATAAGTCATCCTGATCATCAAATTCTTTCTTCCCTTCATTCGACGCATTGCCAATCAATATATTTTTATTAGAACTGTATTTTTCTAAAAAGAAACGGATATCGCTATCGACAATCGGCCAACTTCTATAATATTGCTGATCCTTACCGTGAACAACAACAATTCGAATGTCACCCTCAAAAAACATTGGAAACCGGATTCGAATTTTCCTACCTGATTTCAAAATGTTTTCAATTTCATACTCAATACATATTGGATCAAATTCAAGCGAACTAATTAGATATGTAGGTGAATGGCTTCCAAGAAGTATATCATGGGCCTCAGTCTTTTTATAAAGTTCCTCTTGGAAATGCAGCATAAGTTTTGGTTGATCTACCATTTTCGTGTTTATCTTAGAAAATTCATCGAGGTCGAAAATCCCGATTGATTGTTCTATGATTTTATACCTTGGCCCACCTATTTCCTGCGGCGTATTTTCTCCAATAGTCCAACAGGTAATTATTGGAGTTTTATCCTCCGCAAATTCGAAGCTAATGACAGGATAAAAACCAGTATTTACAATATTTTGTGCGGTGGCCATCCAATCCATAATTGATGTCTTCTTGCATCCGCTTATAATATCGGTGCTCACCGGTTTGTGGATATGATGTACACGTTTAGCAATTTCTGACGGCATTACTTTTTGGGGTTGTGGATTGAATATGTTTAATCTTCCAATCACCTCCAATTTGTCGTTCGTCGACATCACTAATGGAATTTTAAAGTCAATTTCTTCATTCAGTTTCTGAATAAATTTTGACTGTACCTCAAGCACAAGCTCTTCCCTTGACGTTTCCGGTAAGAAATAACTTGCAAGCCCATCTTCTAATGAAACATCCAGTCTCATTTTTTTGCCGGTGTTCAGGATTAATTCGCTCCAGACTCGGTGAAGTTCTCGAGGTGTATATGACTCTCCCACTGATTTACAGATATTTTCGAATCTCTCGTCCGGCGAATCCTCTTGGAGATATCTATTAATTGTTTCTGCCGATAAAATGTCGTAATTGTTAAACTCAGCAAGTCGTGGACTGTCAAGGACATGCCGTGTTAATGTGAGGGCAATGTCCTTTTTTAACACAGTTTCTACAGCATTTGTTTGTATGCTAATTGGTCCCACCAATTTTTCGAAGTGTCGCAAACACTCGCTATAGAATGTGGGCAATTTAGATCTTGCTTTGCTTAGATGATCCTTGAATTGCAAGGCACATAGTAGAAATTCGCAATAAGTGGCAATGGCTTCTTGCACAACTATGGAATGCTTTAGCATCTCTGAAAATAGTGACTCGTGAACAATGGTCCTGTATTCTTTGAAGGATGCGTCTTTCCAGACATTTTGGGCAAAAAACATGATACTTCCATACAATGAAGTTCGGATTGTCGATAAATGTATAGATTCATGCTCTACAATTAGGTCTTGAGGATAGTTATCCATGTCATTTGGTGATAGGATATCTACTTTATTTCCAACTTCATACCATCCCAACGAAGTCTGTTCTATTTCGCGATGGAAGTTGCCCACAATTTCTTCGAGTGAATAATCATCAATATTCATCACTTAGATTACCTTAATGATCGTTGGAATTATTTACTGAAAGGGAAAAGATGCTTAAATAGATCTGCAACCAATAAAAAAAACACTTGTCGTTGCTTTTAATCGCCATGAGAAATATATCCTATAGAGTAATTTAGCCTATTCTCAAACTCTCAAAAAGGTTCGAACGAGCGCTACATATTTGGATAGACTAAAATTTCACTTCAATCGACCTGCACCATTGCTAACTAATGGATAAACGTTGGCATTAGGAAATCACCCACAATGAATACCAACGGAAAGAAAAATAATCGATATTGGGACATTTACAAACCATTATTTCCGATCATGGAATGCTAACTAATGGACAAATTTTATTTTTAGATGCCTGTGTTACAATTTTAAATTGAAAATTTCTTGAACATCTTTTTCCTGAATACATAAATACGGCAGGGTTTGTTTTTGGGTGCTATGGCCGAATGCTACCATCAGAAGCGGAATAGTGGTGCCTCGCTTATACTGCCAATAGCCCCATGTTTTACGAAGCGTATAAAATCTTACGGTGCCGTTTGCGCTTAAACTATTTATATTATTATATTATTTAACTAATATTATTTAACTACTTTGGTGCCGTGCACGTATAATATGTTTATAATTAATTAATTATAGATTTTTGTATTTTAAATTATTGCAGAAATTAAAAACTTAAAAGTAATTATATATGCTATATTATTGATTTAACATATTATGTTTATGTGACTATATTCTGTTCAATCTGTAAACTGTTAGATGGAGTGTAAATTGGGCCGAAGGATTCGAAATATTGTGTCATTAGTGGTCGGCGAAGGTTAAACTTATTTAACACAGTATGTTATGATTTATAATTCTATTTTATTATTGCTCGTTGGTTTTGTTTTTTGTTGATAAATTGATTTTTGCCCAGTTACTTACTCCAGTGTATCGATTTTTCTGGCACCATAGAGCAGTTTCACAAATGGTATCAGGAAACGTTTGTCGAGCAGATTGAATCTAAGTATCTGTCACGCGAATCGTTGTGGACCGAATGCGCTGCAGTCGGAGACCATGATTGGATTGGCGATATGGGGCGAAACGGATCGCAGTTGGAAAGGTGAAAATTATCAAGATGTCACAATCTAGCGACGATTCCCTGTCTGGCGCCGTTGCAAGCTACGGATTACAAATGTCGAATCGTGCACGATCTGGATTCGTCCGTGATCTGACGATTTAAATCAATTTCATAGCGATAATCAGTGATTCTTTACCTGGGATTTATAAAAAAGTATTATTAACCTATTTATAATGAATTAGTTAACCTTCGCCGACCACTATTATGACAAATTTTCTTAGATGCCTAATTTACCAAAAAATATAGACGTTTAAGATAGAATATAGGACAATAAATAATTATTACAGTATTATTATCAATGAGTTAATTAACAACATCCCTGGCAACACGAAATCAATTTTTAACAGGCCAGGTACGACCCCGACAGTAAATACAGCGAGAATCGAACCGTTGCAAGCAGGAAATAGCTAATTAAGGGTGTGACCCTAACGGGCACTAAAGAAACATTGGAATGTCACTAATGTCACACGAGAATCTCACTCTGATTCGGAACCTTCTTCTTACGTAAGTACATTTGCTGTTTTCCATTTCAAAACATTTGGATCTGTACAATCTCTTGGCGTCGTAAATACTGCTTCGAAATAGGGTATTGGACAATTCTTAGGGTGTTGAAGGAGATTAAGGAGTTCAACAATTTTTTCGGGATTCGTGATAATTTCGTTTGCAGCGTGGGTTGCGGTCGAATGTATACCCGCAAGTATTAATATGATCCCATCTTCGCAAAATGGATTCTTCATGCGTATTACAAATCCAAAATCGAACGTTGTAGTTGCAATAAATCTTTTTATATTGCTGCCGTCACTGATGGTAACGACATTGTTTTCCTTAGATTTTTTGCGTTCATCCTTATTTGGAGGTGTTAAGCTAATACTCAAATTACTATTCTTTTTCCAGGCAGAAATGACATGATCTGATGCCCAATTCAACACGTGCTTATTCCCATCTCCGTCAAAATAATGCGGAGAATCCAGCAGAATTAGATTTGACTCATGCCCAAATCTATTTATCCAATCTTCGCAGCTGTCAGGCGTACCTCCCAAAGTGCAAAAAGGTGACGCAAAAGGGACATTATTATCGGATAGATGACCTATTTTTTCGATGAGCAATGCCAATCCCGATAAACCTCCCGTAATCTTGTTCACCGAAATATTCTCAACATCTTTTGTATGTTGAATGCAATGGAAAATTAGTTTAACAGGTAGATCATTGTCGAGTCCAAGCATGTCCTCAATGATAGTTTTATGCTTATAGCAATACAATTTTGACCCCAATTTTTCACTAAAAGCCCACTCGTAAAAAGACTGTTGAAAATTGGGTTTTAGTTCTTTATATATTTCCCTTGAAATCACTAAATTATTCGGTATGCTCAGTTCTCTCTCATTTTTTAAGAAGGTATTCAATTCGTCAGCATATATGTGATCAATACTCTCATCCATTTCTACATTCATCGTATGGACACAAATTCGCACGTTTAAGGGATCTTGAATAATCGACTCGCGAATTAATAATTCGTTTATCCTATGCATCATGTTCAAGATGTCAACAGCTGCGTCTACGGCAATGACGAAGTCAGTTCCCTCATCAATTTGGATAGCGCACCACCCACCGTCACCTGCCCATGAAACCTCTGATTTCTTTTGGACGTTAACTAGAGCACTAACGTATTTTTGCAGATACTTTCTTGCCTTCTGAAGGTCTCGGGGGGGTATATTTATTTTGCTGTGGCCTGCTATGTCAATATGAATTACAGCGATTTCGGACCGTGGCATTTACTCTCTCCTTCGTGTGATTAATTTCGTTGTTGTTTGCAGAGTGTTTCCTCTGAATATGTTCGCTTCACCATCCGAAGCTAATGCCTTTTTACTTGAAACGGTCGTTTCTTATTTTTCGATCTTCCACGCTACCTGAAAGACCGTGGGCGAATCCCATTTCACGCTCAAGTTTCACCATTGCGGCCGGACGAAAGTTTGTGATGAATGCACGCCGATGTGACGACGTGATGTTTCCAGGAGTATGGTGAGCCGTTAATCCGTGGTGGAATGTGGCTGAGCCTGGTTCCAGTTCAACAAAAACAGCCTCGTTTTCACTAACGTAACACTCTAAAGACCCTCCATCAGTTTCGGCAAACTGATGCTGTCGGTAACCGTTGCGATGTGAACCTGGAATGAAATACATGCATCCGTTGTCTTGGGTGGATTGGTCTAAAGCAACCCAAGCGCTTACGGCCCTCTCATCTGGCATATGCGGCCAATAAGCGGCATCTTGGTGCCAAGGAGTGGAAGTGTTTCCATTCGGTGCTTTGTAGATTAACATATCGAAGTCAAAGATGGCATCTTCACCTAAAAGTTGCCTTGATATCTCAAGGGACCGTTGATGCAAAGGTTTCTTAAATAACTCAGGAACGGAAACGCTGGGCCACATAATCTGTGTTACATTTTCAATCTCAGTTATGTCCTGACCATCCTTTTTTCCAAGATCTGAGCGCATTTCTTTACATTCGATTTCGCCATTCAAAAATCGATCATACAGGCTGCGATATTCTTCAATTTCAGTGGAATTAAGCAGGTTATTAATAATGATAAATCCATTATTATTAAACTCATCACACTGCGACTTGGTTATTGAAATTCGTTTGGCTTTAAGTGACATATAGCTCTACTATTTGGCTACCATTGCTTTAAATATGTGTAAATACTCAGGGCATAAAATGCTGTTTTCCACATTCTTGTCCAGTTCCCCTTTGTTAGTCCGATTATAGTCCTCAATATTCTCTTGTAATCACTCTAACATGTGGCTTTTTTGTCTCAATTCAAGAAAGACTTTTCATTTATTGAGCAAGGGGCATTCGGCATGACCTTGAAGGTCCTCAAATTTAAATTTGATCGAACGGTTATGAAAAATTCTAAAGAAGAAAAATATCAATAGTTGCTACTATCCAAAAAACGCTGCCATTCAACAGATGTATTTTTATTCGGGTCTGACTCACTTTTATAATCGTATATTATTTGTTTCAAACCTATTAAGATGTTCAAATAAAAGTAATGCGTCTTTAGAGCCGATTTTTCATGCCGAAAAACTGATTTAAGGTTGCTACGCCCCACTTAAATATCCGTTTTAGGAGTCAGAAATTTAGGGAAAAATTCTTAAAGCCAAATTTTGACATGATTTATCGCGTTTAAGCCCGTAATACCGATGACCCGATATCTGTTAATACCTAATCTAAAATATTTTAAATGCAACAAAACCGAGTCAGACCCCGAACTATCAGACTCTGGACCTCGCTTCACAGCGACGCCCTTGCCTTTGGCTAGTAGTTAACATAATGTACTTTAAAATTAAACATTACGGTGATTCTCCCTACAGGGGACTTTCACCCCATTAGATCAGCGCCCATTTCGGGCGTACACAAGATTGATCCAATTCCATATACTCGCGGGGCTCGCATACAGAATGGATCATATAAATCGTTGGCATTTTGGTTACCAAGCGAATTAGATAGATAATAGGGACACAATGAAAATTGAAGTAGCAAGCATTGTTGGAGAGCCACAGAAAGTTAAAGGGGATCTATTTGAAAAGCTATCTAAAGACTTGCTTGAGGCTCTAGGTTACGACGTAATTGAGGAAATACGCTTCGTAGGCGTCGAACTTGATTTACTCTGTAAACATAGAGTAAACCACAAACAGATCTACGTAGAATGTAAGGCGCATAAAGATAAAATCTCAGCTACTATTTTACGTCAATTGCTTGGTACAGTTACGGCATACGATTACTCTGAAGGCTGGCTAATTTCAACATCAGAATTTGGGAAAGAAGCCAAGGGATTTGTTGAAATGTGGAAGAAGAAACCTCCAGAGCGTGCAACAAAATTAAGCTTCTATACTCCAGGAGAGGTTATCGCATCCTTAAAAGGGGCTTCGGTAATATGCAATCCGCCTATAACTATGGCTGAAGAAAAAGTAAGTGGTAGTGAGTTTTTAGGTGAATGGACCCTGCTCGTTAGTAACTTTGGTAGGTTTTGGGCTGTTTATACATTACGTGGAGGTGCACCTCATGGCGTACTTCTATTTAATGCTGAAAACGGCCGGCATCTTAATGACCAAGATACCTTAAATAATTTGTCGAGTCTGGAATGCTCTCTTGCTGAATATGATTTAAATGTTGGTCTCGGGAAATCAGCTGAATTAGATACATCCAAAACAACAAAATTACCTAATGTAGTAGAGGTTCAAATTGGGGATTCATGGGAAGACTATAGGCCAGCAAGACCACAGGATTTCGTAGGAAGAGAGAGTACGCAAAAAGAGATTATTAACTTTTTAAATGATATTAAAGAAAACAAAAGCACTACACGCATCTTTGCTATTACTGGAAATTCTGGTTTAGGAAAAAGCTCACTAATTGCAAAAGTCCGCCAGAAAACAAGAAACCAGTTTTATAGAAATAGATATTTCTCATTTGCTGTGGATATTCGTGGTGCAAAAACTCCAGCCTATATTTCAGCAGCACTGCTAACATGCCTTAAAAAAGCTCAGAGAGAGAAGATTGGAGACCCCATTGATCTCCAACTAACCGATCCAAGTTCACCACTGTCTTCTCCTACTATTGTTAAATACTTAGAATCTTTAGAGAAATCCGATCAAGTTATCTGCTTGATATTTGATCAGTTTGAGGAGCTGTATTCTAAGCCTGAGTTGTTTAGTATTTTTTCTGCTGCAAAGGATTTGATGTTAGATGTTGCAGCACAAAAATCAAACATCGTCCTTGGTTTTGCTTGGAAGACCGATAGTACCACTCAGCAAGACCATCCTGCCTATCATATGTGGCATGAGCTGGCAGATTATAGGAAAGTCTATAAGTTAGATGTGTTCGATAACGGTGAAATTGCTAAATCGATAACTAAGTTTGAGAAAGAAGTAGATTATAAGTTACCTGTAGAATTACGTCACCAAATAACCCAAAGTTGCCAAGGATTCCCATGGTTATTAAAAAAACTTTGTATAAATTTGCATGAAAGCATCAAGAAAGGTGATGCGTCGGAATCCGTATTAGCTGATTTGGATGTACGGAGACTATTTGAAAGTGATTTAGAAATACTAACACAGCCTGAACTATCATGTTTGCGGATTGTTGCTCAAAAAGCGCCTGCAGACTGGAGTGAGATTATAGAAATTTCAGGCATTTCAGTTTTAAATAGTTTGGTCAATAAAAGATTGCTTGTTAAAAGCGGTGATAGACTAAATGTCTATTGGGATATTTTTAAAGACTACTTACTAACAGGTAACGTCCCAGTCGTCCCATTCAACTATATTCCAACTTCAGATTTATCTTCAATGTTAAAGGTATATAAAACATTACTTTCCGGTGGGTTCTTAGATTCTAAAGAGATAGCAGAGAAAACCGAATTGAATGAGAAAACTGTTTGGAATATCGGAGCTGACTTAGTTATGTTTAGCTTAGCGGAAAGGAATGGAGTAAAGTTTAAGCATCATAAAAATATTGCTACGCAAGATGAAGGTAGGATGCTCCAAGAACTCCGTGGAAAAATGGCTAAGCATGCTCTGAAAATATCTTTATATAAAAATAGATCAGGCCAAACTGTAAGTCAAAAATACATTATAGAAACGCTTAAATCATGTCTTCCAAAAGCAATCTATAATGATAAAACGTGGTCTATTTATTCAAATAGATTGATTAAGATTCTAATGAGTGTTGGATATCTTGTTAATGTAGGTGGAAAGTTTGTTGTACAGGATACTGGCTCTCCCATAATGGATCGAACCAAAATTGGAAATAGAGGCAAACAAAGAGGTTTCGTTTTTTCCGCTACAGCGTCTCCCGCTAGTGTTTGTGACGCATTAAAAGTAATTTCAGGCACAGATAGTTTAAATGACTTGGTGACAAGTGGTTATCGAAACTCTCTCGCAGTATTAAAACGGTTTGATTTGATATCGACTATCGAAGACAGAGTAACTTTAAATAGTGCCGCGATAGACAAATTTGGTGGTTTTAATGAAGCCGTATGGACGTCCGCTAAAAATGAACCTGTGATTGCCATATGTATAGATTGTATCCAAGAAAACCCTTCTATATCAGGCCCAGCACTTGGAAAAACAATATCAAATAAATATGAAATGGGCTGGACTGCTGGTTCAGCGCAAAGAAATGGCAATAGCCTAAAGCAATGGTCCTTATGGATTAACGAAGGGATTACTACCTCTAATATTCCGGTTCCTCCTGGCAGGAAGAAATAGCCTTAACAATCACGAAAATGTAGTCATTAGGGTCAAAACCCTTAAATATTAAGTTTTAAGAAAAAAAAACAGGACACCCCTGTAAAAATAAGCATTACTGAATCGAGACAATAAAATGGCATTGGTGACATTCAACAGAAGCATTTTGGAATAAGTTATTTACACTTAAATCATTCCAGTGCCGCTTGCGCTTAAACTATTTATATTAAATTAGATATAATTAAAACCCGGTTAAACGCTAATTTTAGTGTGAAATTAGCGTTTAATATAAATTCTGCCGATTTGTCTATAAATTCTCCTTCTCACGTTTTGATATATACAATTCAGGTTTTCTTTCAACAAATTTCATAGAACTTCACATTCTGAAGCTTTTTGAAGCCCGTAGTAAAGCAGGAGTAGACAAATACGCTCATTCATTAAAACTTTCTAAAATCTTACAGTGCCGCTTGCGTTTTAACTATTTATATTAAATTAGATACATTCTTAAAATATAATTAAAACCCGGTTAAACGCTAATTTTCAGTGTGAAATTAGCGTTTAATATAAATTCTGCCGATTTGTCCAGAAATTCTCCTTCTCAGGTTTTGATATATACAATTCAGGTTTTCTTTCAACAAATTTCATAGAATTTCGCATTTTGAAGCCGGAGTAGACAATACAAGACTTTCTACACTTTTGGAATGTAAAATCGAGCTTTCTTTTCACCCTTTGGCTGTAACTTTTTTTCTAGACAAAGATTTTCAAGGTCCCTTTCTAACGTTCGCCTTGGCACATCTGGGAAAAGTTCAATGACATCCCTTGCTTTTATTTCCTTCTTCTTTTTGGCTAATTTTACAATTTCATCTCGTCGCTCTTCTGGGGTAAAAGATTCCTTTCGCAACATTTTCTTTGCTTCTTTTGTCACATCTTCAGCAGCTTCGCAGAAGCAGGAAGCTAAAAACTCAAGCATTGGTGCAAGCCTCCCTAACTTTTTTGTTTGGCGGATTACTGCGTAGTATTCATCCCGATGTTTCATAATTGCAGTTTCAGAAGGGATATACTTGACCAGGTCTTCTCCTGAGCGAAGTAGCAGAAGGTGCTGCATCAGCCTAATTGCTCTACCATTCCCATCTGCGAAAGGGTGAATAGCTATATCAATAAAGTGAAAAGCAAATGCC
>JAJFLO010000541.1 GCA_021772675.1 Verrucomicrobiota bacterium
ACACTTTGGTCTGTGGATCCACCGTCTATTATTATGTATTCAAGGTTTGGGTAATTTTGTAGTATAACTGAACGGATTGTTTCCTCGATATATTGCCCCTGATTATAAGATGGAGTGACAATGGTGATTTTCGGCCAATTAACCCCCTCAGCATATGAATCTAAAGATTCGCATATCCAGGGCCATTTAGAACTTCCTTGAGGTGGGGACGGAAAATTTTTTAATACCAAAGAATTCATGCCTTTACTTTATCGTCCAACTTGTTTTATTCAGATCATAAATTATTAAATTTCTAGGTCTGACTAGCTTTAAAAAAATCAGTGATATAAGTTGGATCATTCTAATACGGCAAAGAATATTCATATATCTGGCTAAACAACCTAATTTGCAAAGTAACTGATCAACTTCATTAAAATATAACTGCAAACTATGCGAAGTTTTGCGGTTGGGATGACTTCGATAGCCTCCCAATAACAGAGTTGTAGAATATAATTTACAATGTTTAGCAAATCGCTGCCAAAGGTCATAGTCTCCAGCATATATCAATTTTTCATCCATGTGTTTTCCACTTTTTTCCCATAAATCTCGAGTCCAAAATGTTACTTCCTGCTGAATCCAGCCTAATGCACGACCTTCACATAATCCCTTCATAATCCAGTACCGCCTGTAACATTTGGGACTTGCAATTTTACGAAGTTCCCCACTTTCTGCCCAGCCCCCTGATAAACCGGTTAACCAATGAACTTTGTTATCAAAAAAAGAAAAAATAGATCCCACTGTTGACAATGCATCCATAGTATACATATCATCACTGTTCAACCATGCTAATACATGCCCTGTGGAAATCTTAAAGCCCTTACCTATAGCATAATACTGACCATTATCAGGTTTACTTTCCCAATGAAAGATCCATTTATCATATTTCCTCAGAATATCAATACTTTTATCCGAACTACCTCCATCCATAACAATGTATTCGAGGTTGGGATAGCCCTGTAATAACACAGAACGAATGGCAGCCTCAAGGAAAGATCCCTGATTAAATGAAGGAGTAATTATACTGATTTTTGGTAATTCACTAGACGTTTGGCCATTTATCATTAGGCTAGTGCTTTCCGCTGTCCAGGGCCAGCCTGTTTTTCCATCCGGAGGATTTGGTAATTCACTAATAGTAGGACAATGCATGAGCTGAAGTTCAGAAATAAATCAAGTATATACCCACGCGAGTCAGGTTTTCGAAGACGTTTATGGAGGTTCGTTTGAATTTGGCAAACGATTCATAATAGGTCTTATATGGGATTTCTTTTTTGTGAAATTTCCATAAGCACGCCATAATATTGACAGCCCCGTTTAGATTGATTCGTTTGCAGACGGTATTTGCCCGCACTTTTTTTTCTTGTCCCTTTAATATCCATGCGTAAGATGCTGTTGGATTATGTTGTGGGTGAATGCCATCCATAAAAAGGATTTCATTTTTTTCACCTTTATTGGCTTTTCCAGGGACAAATTTTGTTTTACTATAGGTGAAACTCAGTCGTTTTAAGAGATGAACCATACCTTTTCTTTCCGGTGTAAGTTCTTTAATTTATTGCGTTGATTATTTGTTGACTTTTCGATCATGCGGTAAGAGTACACCACCGCGAAATTTATAAAAGCACAGCTTTTATAAATTTCGCAAATTTTTCGAAAAATCTATGATCCTGAGTATAGTAATTAGATTAAATTGAACTTCTTCGAATTTTTTTTAGCCTATTAATCTTATTTGAAATAGTTTGTTTTATAGAATTAAGACAAAGCCAACCCCAATGTTTAAGCGGAACATCCAGATAACCAACATTAACAAAATTACTTTGGAAAGGTACTTTAGTCGTGTTAAAAAAAATTTTATTATAATAATCTATTTGAATGCGAGGATAGTAGTCTTGAAATAACCAATGGCTCAGAATTTGTTCACTTTCATGAGTTTTTTGATGGTGCCCGGGATAAATTTCTTCTGGAAGATCACCATTCTTAATGAGTGACCAGATGTCTTTCTTCAGACCTTTTGTAATATATTCGATGAAGAATGGAGTGCGAGCAATGTACGCTCCGGCATTTAGGTAAGCCCATTTAGATTTTGCTACATTTTTTTGGAAATTGGCCCATTCACCAGTGATATATTTATCCTTGCCTCCTTTTTCAGGTAAGGAAGGATAAAAATTCATCTCGCCATTGAATAACATGTCGCAATTCCAGGTTTGAAAAATTGACAGCGCTCTGGATGGTTCCCTCACCAGAATAGCATCGAAACAATCAACCACGAGGACAAACGGCGTTTTTATATCTCCTAAAACTTCATGCGCCAGCTTAAATTTGAGGTTATTACTCCATTTTTTTTGTCTACGCCCAAGGACCATATAAGGCAATTCCAGTTTCTCAAGTGATTCTTCCAAAATTCCTTTTTGCTCTCTATTATTCCAAGTTATTATAGTGAGCTTATCATAAATATCAGTCGATGCTGGAGAAAGTTGGGAAGTACGCCAAACAGATAAAATCGCTGGCCATAAAGGATTACCCTTTTCGTATGCGTACACATCCTTCTTGGATTTATAATGGGTAAATCCCGGCGCATGAATAACAGTGGGGGTAGTCTGAGTAGTCAGGCTCTTAATTTGTCGTAACGGTTGTCGATTATTTTTTTTCAAAGGACTATTTTAAAATTAAAAAATTTATCAATTGAGTTTTAAATTAAAAAACTGGAAGAAAACGCTACGCATTGATTTTGATACAAGTGTAGTAGTCAGTCGAGTCACAGAGCATGGAAACATTGGATGATCTTTTGAATCATCATACTGTTCGATGACTACTGCTCTGAGAGATTGAACCACGTTTTCCTACACGGTTAATAACGTCTTCATAAAATTTTACAAGTTGCAACACTACTTTCTCCGGGGCAAGAGCGTTAATACGTTCCATAGCACGTTTTCCCATTTGCTCTTTGTCATTCTTAGACATTGTGATCGTTCGATTCAGTAAGTTTATTAGAGAAGTAGTGTCTCCTGGCTCACAAAGAAACCCGTTTGCTCTATCTTCGATTAGTTGTTCAAATCCACAACCACGACTTCCGATCACAACTTTTCCCAGTGACATTGCCTCAATACAGGCATTGGGAAAGTTATCTGCCAGTGATGGCAGCACTACAAATTCAGCGTTTCGAATGATTGGAAAAAGTTGTGTGTGAGGCAACGCATTAAACCTTGTTACACGATCATTGAATCCCTTCAATTCTTCCATAATGTACTCGGAAGCAGCCTTCCCATCTCGCACGCTTATGTCATCACCAACAAATAAAAAGTGCAAATTGTCATATTTGGCTAAAATGTTTCGCAGGGCTTTAGAAAGTACAAAGACGCCTTTCCACTCAGCGAGAGATCCAAAGTAGAGACCATATGGTTTTTTGTCCCTTGAGACATACTTCTCCATAATAGTCGGATCTTCATCTCCAGAAGGGGGAACAAATGGCGATTCAATGACCTTCACCGGTACATTCAGTTTTGACCGAACACAATCGGCAACCCATTCACTGGGTGCAAATACGGCATCTGCACGTTTGAGCGCCAGATCTTCCAAAAATCTCTCGAAGCAGCAAGTAAATTTAAAACCAAAGGGAATCCATAAATCCCGATAACTGGAAAGTCTCACAACTGTGGGTATTCGGCTGCGGATAGCGCCCGTTCCAATTAGGTGCGTGTAATGGACCAGGTCAAACGGCCGTTCGCTGTGGCGTTTGTTAAGCTTGGTTTGTAAATATTTAACCACATTCAAAATGCGCATAGATCGCAATTGCCAATGTAACAGCTTGAACGCATATAACAACCGATTGTGAACATTAATGCGATGAACAAGTATACCATCATGTTCAAAGGTTTTTTCCGGACCACCATTAACAAAGATTTCAGCTTCGTGACCTAACGATCGAAGCCCGCGTGCTACACGATAGGTGTAATTTGCCAGTCCTCCCGCAAATGTTTTTTCGGTGACATATTCAGTTACAACAAATGCAATACGCATTGATAGTTTCAGATTCGGTTCTGTCGCATCCATTCTTCGAGAAAAAGCAGGTTCCAAGACATGGCTCCCTGCCTCTTGTCGAGAATGAACTTGACCTTTCGTGGTGCCAACCATTGCAATATGCGGGAATCGCGCGAGAGCAAAATCTGTCGAACCTGGGCGTTTTTCTGCACGTTGCCAAACAGCCATTCGTCAATCGGAATACCAAACCCCATTTTCGTCCGATTGACAAAATTTTGCGAAAAATTTTGACTCAATATGTTACGAAAGGGTTGTTTGCCTCTCCACTCACCCTCTGGACAATCTTTTCGAATTAATATTTCCGGTGGAATCCTCGCGACCAATTCGGCAACTCTCACATCGGTAAGTGGCGTACGGCATTCCAATCCATGCATCATGGCAGCAACGTCGACTTTTGTGAGAATGTCAGAGGGAAGATAGTGGTGAATGTCAACATTTCGGGAGCAAGTAACTGGATGTTGACCCACTGTCTCTTCAAACGCCAGTTGCATCGACGAGGGGAACGTCTCCAAATCTTCATGAAATTCTCGACGCCACAGATTCTTTGAACTACCTGGACCACAATGCAGCCAATGGGCAAAAGTCGGTTTTAGTCTGTCCGGGGGCCAACGGCGTGTAGAAATACGGGTCAACAATGGCCTAATTACTGCTTTCCAAAGTGGGCGTCGGTGAATATTTTGGTAGAGCTTGTTTAACCAATTTTGATAGGAAAGGTAGCCGGCGAAGAATTCGTCGCCACCATCACCAGTAAGAACCATTGGAACGTGCTCACGAGCCAACCGGGAAACGTGCCACGTTGGTACAGCGGATGCATCACCAAATGGTTCCCCGTAATGCCGCACCAGTTTGGGCAATAATTCAAGGGTTTGGATTTGCACAATTTCTTCAAAATGTTCGGTTCCGTATACCGCCGCGCTCTCACGTGCGAACGGTCGCTCATCATAAGCCTGCTCATGGAATCCAATATTAAACGTGCGGACTGGACGATCGAGGATTTCAGCCATGTACTTGACAACCAGTGTGGAATCAAGACCTCCTGACAAAAATGCACCAAATTGAACATCTGCAACTAGATGTGAGTCAACCGAGGAACGTATAGCATCCTCGATTACATCTTGCCACTCATTTTCGTCACGCGAATAATCGGGACAAAATTCAAGATGCCAATATAGCTCGGGTTTACATTTTAACTCGTCAAGGCTTAGTTCCAGATAATGACCTGGTAATAACTTCCGAATCTGCTTAAACCCTGTACGTGGTGCTGGAATATACATGAATCGCAAAAACTCATGGATCCCCTGAAGATCCGGTTGGAGAATTCCGTTGAGCCATGGCAGACAATGCAACGCCTGAAACTCTGATGCAAAAGCGAAGCGATCACCAACCTGTGCATAAAGCAGTGGTTTGATGCCCAAATGATCGCGGGCAAGAAATAGCTTGCGAGCTTCGTAATCGGCAATTGCAAAAGCGAACATGCCTCGTAGATGCAGAACACAGGACTTGCCCCATTCACGGTATGCGGCCAGAATCACTTCCGTGTCCGATTGCGTTCGGAACATGTGTCCTTTACTCATCAACTCATCCCGGAGTTTTCTAAAATTGTAAACTTCCCCATTGAATGTTATTGCATGAGACCCATCTTCCGATTCCATCGGCTGTGCTCCACCGTCAGGGTCGATTATAGCGAGGCGACTGTGCCCGAGCGCAATGCCACCCTTAATACTCGTCCCACTGCCATCGGGACCACGATGTGTCAGCGCCTGCACGCAGTTTTTTAAAAGGATGGAATCGTCGGCTTCTTGTCGATTCGGTGATGTAAAACCTACAATACCACACATTATTTAGAACTCTGGTTAGGAAGAGATTTGTTCATTTTATATATCCGAATAATCGTCGATGAATGATTTCAATGCATCGTCCGCAAACAATATCAATTATTGACCTGTCGCGAACATTCTCACTGCCCAGCCAATCTTCGATATCTTTTCCTGCTTGAGAAATAATTTCTTCATTTACAGTATCCAGGAAATCCTGCCAATTCTTCCTGAAAGAAAACGTGATTTTGCATTCTTCAATTACTGACATTTGCTCATTTTTCTATGGGGGGAAGGTCTAAAACATCGTCAATATGGTTCATATAGTTATCTGGGCTGAGCATAGGATACCCAAACATCTTGAAGTCTTTTTTGTGAAGGTGATTAACTCTTGCGATTGACAATGGTGTATAGTTATCGAGATATCTGTACTTTGATTCAATGTTTGACCATACATTAATGTTTTTCAGGTCAGTTTCGAGGTCAAGTTTTTTACAGATTAACCCAAAATGTTGTTCTAAGGTTTCAGTCCTCCCAATGAAATCCATATACTTAAGGCTAGGTAAATACGAATACATAGGGTCGATTATTGACCGGAACATTATTTCTTCGTTGAACAGTCGCGGAAAGCCGTTTTCTTCTTCCCTATTCCTACAACTCATTTGATAAGCTGAATAAATTCGATCATAAGGATTTCTGACAAAAGAAAAACAGAAATATTTTTTTATTTTTATTTTTATTTTCGGATCAATTTGAGTCATTTGAATAAATGTAAGACAATCTGTACATAGACCTTGCAATTTGCCACCTACAATATTCCCTCTGAAGTATTGTTTAGTTAGGTCTATACCTGTCTGTCGAAAAATTCTTGATTTTACTGTCGAAAAATTCTCTAATTCCATACCCCGGCTTGCTAGTTCTTGTTCTAAAACGTCTGCATAATCGAAATATTTTAACAGGGAAAAATCAATACTTGAACCTCCTGTCTTATGAATATGGATGAATATGAATTTCTTATCATTAGATATAATCATTAATTATATTCTATCGGTTTAAGGAAGAAAGGGTCATTTTAAGGCAAGAACAAGTAATAAGCTATATTTCATTTCTGAATTGGCTGAAGATTTAAGACATCATCAGTATGATCCATAAATGTTTCTGGATTTAACATTGGATACCCAAAAAGTTCAAAATCTTTTTTATAATGTTCATTAACCCTCTTAATAGATTCAGAACTATATTGATTTAAATACCTATAACTCTTTGGCATTTCGAAATGAAAATAACGTTTGAATCCATTGTGAAAGTACTCATTTATGTTTTCTGCAAAAGCAGGTGCATCGACTTCCAGATATTGAGCCTCTGAACGTACATAAAGATTTATGATCTCGGCTTTTATTTCCAGCTTTTTGCAAATTATTTCAAAGTGCTCATTAAGGTTTTCTGTCCGGCCAATGAAGTCTAAAACGTCCATTGGTGGTAGATAGGAAAACATTGGTTTTGACCAAGTACATAGTTGTTCAAATGGTTGATTTTTAATTATTTTACTTTCGACATTCACTCTGTATTCACTAAAAACCCTATCATATGGATTTCTAATAAAAGAAAAGCAAAAATACTGTTTAGTTAGTCTTTTATAATTTGTACCAATATCCACTAGATTCTCATATGACATACAGTCAAGGTGTCCATTATAATTGTTCGACAAAATTCTATATTCCTGCAGGCCACCTACTTTATTTTGATCCTTTAATAATGAGGATGGAAGCTTTTCTTTTAGTATCTCGAAATGATCATAATAATTTCTTAAAGCATAGTCTATACTTGTTCCACCCGTTCTGCGTATATGAAAGAATATGAATTTCTTTTCATCTGAAATAATCATGTTAATTTCCAAAACGAAATTGAAGGATTATAATCAGATGCCATCATAGGGTGTTGATCCTTTTTTGGGCCTAATACAATCTGTTTATTATTTTCATAAGCAAATCGTTTTACAGCATTTTGAACACTGTCGATAAACCAGTCATCCCCACATAAAACACCATTTTTATTTAGTTTTCGATACCATGCACTGCAATCTTGATAAACAGATTCCTCTTTATGACAGGCATCGATGAATATTAGGTCTGCATTGAAGGTTAAAGTTTCCGCTGCTTTAACTGAATAGGCACTATATGGATATACTCTGTATTGAACGTTCTCATGAACCATGTTAGACAAAAACTGTTCGTAAAGTGTTGCAACCAAAGGATCGTAATCCGGTGTTCCTTTAATGTTGTTCCAATCTTGTCCCAGCCAGTGATCCACAGCTATCACTTTTTCATGGTCAGTTACCATTTTCGCTAATTCTGCTGTAGTATGCCCAGTCCAACACCCCACTTCAACAATTATTTTTGCATTAATTCGGTCTACTTCTTTCCGTAATTCTTCGATATTATCAGTTCTCCAATCGTCCTTATAGGGGAGGATTGAAATATTTTGCTCAAGTATCACGTCTGCCGCATTCTTCAAATTAATCATTTGTCAACCTTTCGGAACAGATATTCATTGCAACCAGTACCGTTATTTGGTTTTTGCCATACCAATTCGAAATTCTTTTTGCGAAAATAGGTAGTAACCTCTTTACGTGTTGCGACTTCATAAGGGAGGCCTCCGACCCAATCAACAAGGTCATGATAAGCAGACATCCCTCGATACTTTTTATATTCATTCCATGATTTTAAAGGATCACCTGTATCAAAAAAATCGTCCGTAAATGTTCTTCCCCACAACTCATGTAAAGCTTTTTTTAACAGCTTAGACCGAACGTCCTCATTACCGTTGACATACTCTTTTTTTATACCCAGCCAATACCGGGTAACTTTAGAACCTTGATTATTGTAAATTGAGATGAATAAATGTCCCTGAGGCTTCACCAAAGTTGAAATATTATGAAAGGCCTTGTACATGTTTCCTGTTGAATGTAAAACCCCCCAAGAATAGACAATATCTGCTTTTTCTATTTTACTCAAATATTCTTCGTCTAATATTGAGCCTTGTTCAATTGACCAGTCTGAATTAGGCGCAAATCTATCTTTTATCGCTTGTGTACATTCTACCGAGTCGATATCATAATCAAACGAAAATACTGTTGCACCTAACCGCGTAGCGACTAGGCTAAAAAGTCCACTCCCAGAGCCTATATCCAAAAATGTCTTTCCTTTGAATTGTTCCGGAGAAAGGGCTTCTATTAAGCTTTGTTCTGCAATACGAATATGTTCATCTTCAACATCTTTGGCATAATTCTTCCAGTTTTTACCAAATTCAAATCTATCTTCATTCATTTTAATTCCTCATAAGGTTTAGCTAAGATATTGAAACAAAATTAAACTATATTTTACCATAGGTTCATCATAATAGTATGAAAAATCCGGAATGAAATCTAAGATTTATTATTAACAGCCCAATGCTAAATCGTAACCGTTCACGGGGTTCAAAGTTTAAGGTTCAGGAGTTAAACGGTTAAAAACAAAAAAAGTTAAACCGTTTTTAAGGGTTGTTGTTAAGGTTTTTAACTGCCAATATCTCTTTGTTTTGCTTTAGTGTAAATATCGCATCTATCCAAGATTATTGCCTGAATCCGTGATGGTTTTCTTTTTGTGTAGCTGTAAGGCATCAAATTCTTAGCTGTAGTCACTACTGCAGCCGATTCCACTATGGTGGACGAGACAGCCAGATGTTCAAAAACATCTGGAGCGCAGCGGCAACTGTTTGATAACGTAGCAGATGCATAAAAAGAAAGCCATTCTGTGCTAGCAGAACGATCGCTAAAATGTACGATACCTATTAGCTAACCTATTTTATGCCTAACGTCACGGATTCAGGTATTGGCTATCATGCTTGTTAATTTTAAGTGCATTTGGATGTGGTCCCGAGATGTTTGCAATTAAGGTTACACTACTTCTCTGGCATTCCACGACGAAAACCAATTTATGATGATTACGTAAGTTTACCAGTTTTCTTTTTTAATCCCACTCGTGGGATTAATTCCCCGACGGTTGCCGTACTCGCTGAGTACTCTCGCCTGTAGCGAGCTGTCTTACTCTGATATTATCAGAATTCGGCTGCGTCGAGTCCAATATTTTTTCAAGCTGTGTCATACCCCGTTGTCCTGTCCGACCTTTGGCGGATTGCAGCGAGGTAGTTGATTTTTTAAAAGCATGATCATGATAATTGATGCAATATTTCAAATACTGCTATTCGGCTACCTGACGCCGAATGTCATTTTTTCGGATGAACCGCAGGCGGTAATAAGAATTTTGTCGAGTTAATATTTGAGGCATTTCCAGTGCACATCGTCTCGCCAAGCCATCCGACGGCATAGCTTCCAAGTCGAGATGCGAGACCTTCTAACATTTCTGCAAACTCAGAACTAAGATATTCATGGATAGGGGCGGGAATATTAAACTTCGTGGAAGCGTTTACTCGGTCAGCAATTCGCGAGGTCTGAAAACCGGAAGCACTTACGTTTAAAAAATCCGCGATTGTGTTAAGAAGACCAAGTGGATTTTCCTCGATAGCATCATAGAATCCTACGAGTAACTGCGATGGTTCAAATACCTTGAGATAGGTGTCAATATTATTGAGATAGTCACTCCGCTTCATCATTGGTCCAGGACGAATTAACTCAATAACGCGCTCAGTTTCGTTAAGTTCGAACGAAATCATGCCTACATCCTTCTTCCTCCTAATAGCCGACCACGTGCGATGAATCGGATTACGTAATAACATTATTAGTTTAACATCAGGATTTATATCACGAATATGCAAGACATCTTCTATGTGCAAAATGCTGTAGGCCGGTGTTATTTCTCCCCGATGCACGTAAGCCGAAGCATTTGAAAAAAGATTTCGGTACCACGTCTCCGTGTAATCGCCAAAATCATACTGCCACATCCATCGTACATAAGCGGATATTTCACGTGCAAACATGAAACTCCGTAGCCGGTAAAGTAACCCATGAAGAACACGTTTCTTGATATTGTTGTCAGCGCGAATCAATCGCATAAACGGATTAATCGACATACTGGTATAGTGATAAAGATGTTGGAATCGACTTTGACGATCAAAATAATGGATCTCTTTCACGGGCGCTAACCAAATATCTGGGTGAGTGTCCAACTGTCTATAAAGCCACGTTGAGCCTGACTGGGGGGCTCCTATTCCCAAAAAACTGGGAAACGACATTGAGGGGGATGAGGAATTAACGCGATTCATAGTTTGGAATTATTAATGGAAAACAATTTGAGTCTGTATTCAAAATGTGAGTGGCAAATAGTAAATCGGCCATTCCTGGCTGAATCATATGAGCGCAGTCAGGAATGACCGCGTTACTTTGACCTCAACCTCAAGCGTTCCCGGAACCACTCACATTTTGAATACAGACTCAACAATTTCAAATAAGTATCAATCAAAAAAAATCTCCCATTAGGTTCCGGAAAATACCCGGTGTAATTCATTATAATTTTCAATAATCTCAGGATATCTACGTTTTTTATCGAAGTGATTTCTATGTTGAAATTGGGTACACCAATAAATTTCTGAATTTGATTCAAATAAAATCAGGATCAGAGGTTAAATTTTCGTAGCTAATCTCAAATACTTGATGACATTTAATGCTGTCTCTTACTTCTTTATTGTAATTTGTTCTCTTCCTAAATTGAGACAAACATTCATGGGAATCAATCGTCACTCCAAAGACAGAACCCAACTCATAATTTTTAATGCTTATGTAAAAAAGCGATATCATTTTTGATTGATAAGAACTACAGTTTCTATCAACCGTGAACGGTTACAAAACTAGTTATAGCACAAGTTCGAATTGCAAAGTTTCCGACTAAGACATGCAAAATATGTTTCGAGACCTATGGAGGTATCCTCTAACGTTAATGAAAAGAAATAAAACTCTTCGATTATTTCAATATGTTGATATTAAGAATGAATTGGCGGACATATCTCAACTTGTTTTCCAAATTATTCTGATTCTCGGCATTTATTCATTTATGACTAGTAGTCTTTTTAAATTTCGCAATATCAGTGAATCATTTTATGTACTGAGTTCTTTTGAAAAACTCCACTACCTTTTTCTGCTTACACTCAACGATCCCTTCCTCTTTCTGCTGGTTATAACTTTTTTTATCCTTTTCAGGATTACATGGATTAATTTTTCCCATGAGAAACATATCAAAACATTTGTACTGTTAGTCGCCCTAATTTACGCATGGAAATTTGCATTTTATGATTACAATTTTTATTACAATGCCAGCCACTTAGACCTAAGGTTGGGATTAATAACTCTATTTCTTTTATCGTTCTGGCGCCCCGCCTTTTTACTACCCTTTGCCACGGTCAGTTTACTAATTATTCATCAGTTAGATTTCCCCCTTGGAAATGTTAGCATTACCGATAAAAGGATCGTTTTGGATATATTAATATTGTTCTTATCTTTCACAATGTTCAACATAAATAAACGAATTATTCGACTAGATTTATTTATAGTATTACTATTGGTATTACATGCCTCAAACTACGTCATTCCCGCAATTACGAAACTAAATTTAGGGCCTCATTATTATGAGTACATAAAATATAATAAGATTTCAAATTTATTTATAGGTTCATACATGTTTGGCTGGCTAAATTTTCTTGATAAAGAAATAATAGTAAATTTCCATAATATCATATCCAAACTCAACCCTGTATTAGCGTTTTGTGCTATTCTTGTACAAGGGTCTGCTATTTTTCTTCTTCGAAAGAAGAAGATCACATTAATGCTTTTACTTAGCTTCGAGGGTTTACATCTTGGAATTTTCCTGTTTTCAGGAATTTTTTTCTGGAAATGGATCTGGGTCAATATTCTGATTTTCTGTCTTTTAAGGAAACTTTCGCAAATAGAACATATTTTCTCGATAAGAACTACCTGCTTAAGTATTATATTAATATCTATTTCGCCTTTTATATTCAAGCCCTTCGCGTTGGGTTGGTGGGACCTCGGTTTAGGTTGGAATTTCGAATTTGAAGTAATAACAGAAGGGGGGGATGAATTGACGTTAAATAGAACTTTTTTTTCTCCTTATGATATTATTTTTGCTCAAAAGAGATTCAATTATTTACATGATAATAAGACACTATCAGGAACTTATGCGACGCTACCATGGAGATTGAATATTCCAAAGGAGCAAAAAATAAGCATTTATAAAGAAATTAATTCCAGTTCCAATCTTGATAAAATTGGTAATATTATCGAGACATATGGGATAGTAAAATATGACTCGATGCGTTCTAAAAAATTTTATAGCTTTTTACATAAATATATTCAAAACTATAATGAACGTCTGGATAAAAGAAATCCAATTATAGGTATTATATCTACTCCTAATCACATTTTTACTTCTTATAATAAGTCTTACTCACCTTCAGATGGAAAGATAAAAACTTTGAAAATATATTTTAACCGCTTCCACATTTGGAAAAATACTATTCAAGAATTTGATAGAGAACTAATTAGAACTATTTGTTTTAGTTAAAAACCTGCCAGACGGTGATATACTCTTTCACTATAATTTTCTTACGGCATGTTTTTTGAACAGCAAGCATAGAAGCTTTCTGCATCGTAGTCTTTAAATTTAATGAGTCCCTGAATAAAATGTGAGTCAGTGATTATAAACTGGTTGCCCAGCTTATCTAGGCCGATATAATTGTCGAACTCTGGAGACGGAGTCATCGCATCATTCTGATCCTCGCCCCAATCCATCGAGTAAAGTTTTGGATTCGCTATATCGGCCTAAGAAACGGAAAAGTAAAACATTAAGGATTCTTGAATTTTTTTCCAACTCTCCTTAGTAGTTTGCCGACGGGATGTAACATCGCTTCCCATAGGAAACGCCTTTTGGGGCGGAGTTTGTTTTGATGATCAAAAATTTCTTCCCGTGCATTTTTAGGAAAAATTTCTCGTTGGAGATAATTTATAAAACGGTTGTTATGAACCTGATCCAAATGATCATGAATCATAGTCTCGACAAAATCGGCTGATATCTGATTCAACTTAAACTCATTTTTTTCTATGACCTTATTTTTCCGAAAAATCTCCTCAATTTCTTTTTGTTGAAAATGCTTATCGACAGAAATCTTTTTTGAATAATCCTTCCCCATTAATCCCCCCCATAATGCAACCTGAAAATCAAAATCTCTTTCTTTCATCTTAACCCAATAGGGTTCGATATCTGGCATTCTCTCTCTATGTTTTACTCCATGCAGGAAGCATTTTCTAAATATGTCGATATATGATTGTTCAAAATCGTGTATGCCTACAATCACTCCTGTTTGCTTCCAGGGAAATCCACAATAACTCATTTGATCTAACGTTTTGGATTCCGGTCGGAGGGAATGCGAATTACCAGGAACGAAATTTATCGCTATTTCCAGCAAACTTGTTCTATATAAATGATTTCCTGCAGGCCGAATTATTGGAAAAAATTTGTCAAGAACAGCGCCTTGAATTTCACAGATACTTTCAGGAAGTGTATCGGCGTGTTTGATTAATTCTGGTATGCCATTTTTCGTTATAAGTACGTCCGCGTCAATATATAATGTCCATTTTTTTCCATTTTTTATACCAATTTCGAAACCTCTTCTTAGCGCTTCATGGAGTGGGGCGATTTTAATGATGTTAATTTGCCTTTCATCTATTTGCTGCCGGATTAAATCATAACATGAGGCTGTAGTTCGTTCGTTTACACTTCGGATTATTACAGTAATATTATTGCACATAAGGAATCGCAAAGAAAATAGTCATCAGCCGAGTGGGCTGTATGCACTTCTTTTTCTTGAGTTTTGCTATTTGTATACCGACAGCCATCAGGTTTTCGACAGATTTCTGTAAAATTGTTGCCTGAAATGAATAACGAATGTCGAAAAACCTACTGCTTGCAGTATAGCTATTACTTTTTAGCTAAACTTTGCCCATTTTTTAGCACGGGTATTAATATTTAAAACCAGCAAGGCGAGATCGTACAGATCGGCTTGTTGACAAGCCCCTCTGGTTTGCCAGCCCCTAAAATAAATTTTAGCTGAATGGTCTTCTCAATTGCCCTTACAACGGCTTGTTATATCTCAAAATGCGCGCGATGCCTATCGCTCAGGCACTTTTGAAAATCACACCGAAAAGTGCAAATATGAGGCGCTTCGAAATATTGGATGTGAAGTCGTAAAATTTTTATTATAAAGTGCTTATGTAATTACATAATAAAGCGATCATTGCTACATTATCTCTATAACTCCACTAACAAAAAGGAGATAAGTATGAACAATGATCAACTATACATTACATTCAACGACGCTCTTAACCAAGTTGCTAATCAATTAAACCACAGTCATGCTTTTGCTGATCTTTGTGAACAAATCAGATATCACTTCAATGCCCCCTGAATATTCAGAGGATTTGCTCGAATGTGGTCAAAGCCGCCGATAATTTAATTTTGCAACATTTTTTCAGGGAGGCAGCATGAAAAATTTTCGATTAAAAGGGGCAACGCCTAGCTTTTTAGCATTCTCTTTCATTTCTATTCGAGTAAATATCTTTTTTCAAATGGGTAAGAGAAATAGTTTGCCATTTCCTGCACTTCGCTTTCAAATTCATTGAATGCCTTTTCATTCCAGGATGAAAGAGGCGGGGTGGTAGCGAACGCATTTGGTTTTGATTGAACGATATGAGAATAACTTTTTTCTGAATGCACTGTTTTAAAGCCGATAAATTCAGAAAGATGCCGATAGCATCTATAATCGAGATCTTCTAGCCTCAAGGCAATAAAATTTTCTGAAGATATATTCTTAAACTGGCGAATTACTTCTTTATTAAGGGTATTCCAATACCAGGATAGCTTACCAACCCGAGTCATGTCTTTCCACCTCTCAAATTCCGACCCCTTGGGCAGTGTTCTACCTAGAAAGTGATGAAACTGATCGTTTCTTTGAAACGAAGGAATTTTGTCGGACTCTGTTATATGAATCGGGTTATTATACCAGCCTTTTCTAATGTAGGAATTAACTACTTTATCGGGTCTTCTTACCAGTAAAATGAATTTGGCATTAAATTTTTCATAGAGTTCTTCGACAGACAATGACAGGTAGGCGCTGGATTCAAAGGATATCTGATGAACTTTAAGATCTTCGTCTATCGATTCTTGCTTTGTCTGTAAAAATCCTCCATGGTCTACCTGTAAACCATACCATTTGCAAAAGCGATGGAAAGTGTCACTTAATGGATGTCTCTCGTGACAGGAGGCAACCGTTGATTCCTGTTGCAATACCTTGGACAAGAATTTTGTTCCGCATCTGCCTGTACCGATGGCAAATACTATTTGTTGTTTGGATTTCATTTATAAAGAGCGATAGCAATATTTATGAATTATCAACCAGAGATTTAAACTTGCAAATGGCAGTCAAGTTTATCACCCTCTAGCCAACGACGAGCCCATAGTTCCAACGAAATAAGTAACCATTTAAACCGTTACTCGCCTTTGTCGTAAATCTCGGTAGCAGCACCGGAATCAAGAAGGCCTCGCTGAATCATAGATCCATCAAGAACCATATCTCGGCCCCATGATGCCAATTCCTTATTCATCCAAGCGCCAAGCGGTATACTAAATCCCTTCTTTCGTCCGGTCAAAAGGGATCCCGGAACATATTTGGACACAGTTTTCTTGAGCAATGCCTTTCGCTGGCCACCATCATAGATAATCCGGTCATCAATGCGGAAGCTCAGTTCAATCAGTTTTTGATCGAGAAATGGAACACGAACCTCGACACCGTTAGCCATACCAGCCCGATCCACTTTGCATAGGATGTGATCGGGTAGATAGACATGCATATCCATGTACTGAGCTGCCTTTGTCGGGGTAAATTCGTCACGGTAGTATTTTTGTAACAGATCAGCTGGTTTCCATTTTTGCGGATCTTCTTTTCGGTCGAGTAACTTCAATCTATCCCGGTCGTTTAGGATTGCCATTGTTGGTAGATTGAAATAAATATCTTCAGGTCTTCGGTCATTTTTTCGCTGCGAGCGTCTCTGCCAAAATCGGTGACGCGCCCCTTTTGACATTGCTTCTGTAAACCAGTCATAGCGTTTATATCCTGCAAACAACTCATCTCCACCATCTCCGGATAAAATTACTTTACAGCCGTTTTTCCGTGCCAGATGCGAAATAAGATAACTCGGGAACGCTGAACCACCGAAAAACGGTTCGTCGTACGCCTTAACAATGGACGGAAGCAGTCCCCAGAGGTCAGACGCTCTGAGAACTTCTTCGATGTGCTGAATCCCCAGAGATTTTGTCAACTGGCGAGCATACGGTCGTTCGTCCGCTTCCTCTTCATCGAATCCAATTGTGAACGCAGTCAACGGCTTATTTGCGGCCTGCACAGCAAGCGTTGAAACAATACTCGAATCAATTCCACCACTGACATACACCCCCATCGGCACGTCACTAACCAATTGTCCTTGAACCGATTCAGCAAGAGCGGCTCCAACTGCTTCGCTTGCCTCAACTTCGTCAAAAATCTCCGGTTCTGTAGGCAACGTCCAATATTGTTTGACCTCCGTTTGCCCATCCTCCCAGAACAGGTAATGTCCCGGCAGAAGTTTCGACACACCCTTGAACAAGCAATGTTCTCCCGGCACATAGCCGAATCCAAGGAATAGGCTCAGTGAAGATTCTTCTATCTGCGGTTCTGTACCCAGAGCCTCAATTAGAGCGCCGGGCTGTGAAGCAAAGCCAATACCCCTATCAGTTGTTGCGTAGTAAAGCGGCTTCACTCCAACGTGGTCGCGAGCGAGCAAGACGCGCTTTTCTCCCACATCATAGATGCCAAAAGCAAAAATGCCAGTCAGCCTGGATAGCATGCTGATACCCCACTCCTCATAACCGTGGACGAGCACCTCCGAGTCACTACACGAACGAAATCGATGACCGGCAAGTTCAAGTTCTCTCCGGAGTTTCTGATAGTTATAGATTTCCCCATTGAAAGTCAGCCAGATCGATTCGTCTTCATTAGGCATAGGCTGCGCCGCATTGTCCGTCATATCAAGGATCGAAAGGCGCCGATGACCTAGGACACCCTCCCATCCACCGAAGTTAATGCGTTTGACACCGCTTCCGTCAGGACCACGCGAGGCCAACGTTTCAATTGCGCCCGTCACACGGGATAACATATCCTCGCCCTGGCAGGACGAGACAATACCGAGAATTCCACAGATAACTTTTACCTCAAATTAAAATCGCTGTCGGGTTGATAGACTCAGGTCCAAGAATCGGAGGCCTTAATAGTCGCTCCTATGAAATTTAAACCGGTTTTGAGGCTAAATGCACGATTATCTTAATCATAATCTTACTCTTAATCTTGATCAAAAAACGGTTTAAAGTTTCCTCTTATATTAATCGAGACCGAGAATCGGATGGCCTCGAAAGTTGCTTCTTTGAAAGTTAAAGTTTTTTCAGGTCTCAGGTCTCAGGTCTCAGTGTTCAGGTGTCAAAAACCCGTGCTAATGATCTTCAATCTTCTGAAACCTGAAACCTGAAACCTGAAACCAAGTTTCGTTTTATATTAACCAAGACCAAGAATCGGAGGCCTTGATAGTCGCTCCTTTGAAACTTGGCCATTTTTGACACACTTTTGAACGGGCAGATATCCCGCTTGTAGTTAATCGCGCCGCGGCGGATGTTAGAAATATTGTCATGCATGTGAAACTTTTGAGACAGCGATAACTCGCTTAACTACAAACGAGCCTGTTGTCCGACTTAATGGTTCGTTTTTATATTAACCACGGCCGTACAGCGGGCGTGAAAGTTGCTTCTCTGAAACGTTGTCATTCTGCCACATCTTGGCATGTTCGAGTTCGGAGTTCCGCCCTCAGGTAGCTTTTCAGAAAACACCAGCGTAAGGCGGAATTCCAAACTGAATGCTCAGGAACCCAACTTTTGTATTATATTGACAGAAGCCGCGTAGCGAGCTCGGGGTTTGCTTTTTTGAAATATATCAATTTTGGGCATCTTTAGTGGCATAAACAATCTTGCATGCATCCATTAGTAACGTCATTTGGCAGGAGCAAGCGTGACTACACCACTAGCAGTCTCTCGGACTTTGGGAGTATAATGAATTTCAAAACACTCTGTTAAACATCGGGATTCGTTTGCCGAAAATGTTTCATAGAGAGAAAATCATATTATACGTACTAAGATCATCCGTAAAACATTTAACCCTTACTGCATGAAAGAATTGGGCCTCAAAGAGCTGCCTAATCTGCTGAGCCCAATTCTGCTTGGCCCCACCAGCAGTCTGTACGGAATTTAACCCCAATTCAGATTAAAGCTCAATTTATACTGCAAGCAGTAGATTTTTCGACATTCATTATTCCTTCCAGGTAGAACTTTACAGAAACCTGTCGAAAACCTGATCGCGTTCGGTATACTATGAGTAATAGCGGAATCACTTTAACAAGAGAGTTTCGACTAATTCGAGTCTACATGTCGGCTTCGAGGCTTCTCACCACTTACTTTTCTACTCGCTCAATTTTGCTCAATAGCCCTTTATGACCGCGTATAGATTTAACAATAATATCTGCTATCAATTTATTTGCGTTATAGGTATAATGTCCCTCAATTCGAAATGGAAATAATGACATAGGGTCATCATATTGATCAAAAAGCATTTTCCCATCGATAAATGTTATTTCAAGAGAATCAATCAAACTTACTATGCTATCATATTGTTTTGCACCATCACTTAAACGATGTGCTTTGGAATATCTACTATACTCAGGTAAGTATAGAAAAAACAGTTCCCCATCCCACGTGTTAACCATCTCTAAAACGCGACCCAGTATTCTCCCAAGAATTTCGCTATTTTCTTCAAGATTATTTTTGCTGCTTTCATTAGGTCCTTTAATAATTTCAACCATATTTCTCAGCTTTGTCAATAAAATAAATTGCTTGACATTATCTAAAAACCTCTGATGACTGCTCTTGCCAAACTTTCCCTCTATTTCTGAACTTGAATTACCCGTTAATGCGAAATTTTTTAAGGCTGCATCGATCTCCCTGGTTTTGTCTCTTAATGAATAACTCTTTCCATTTTCTAAATAACTAGTTAACTGTCTATTGAGCATCTCTCTATTAATACTGAGCAGGTCATTGCCCTCATAATAAACCCAAACAATCAATTTTGGTTTTAATACTACTGCATACTCAATAAATGTTCCGAGTTCTGCTAGCGGCCCATTCCCGCCCATCCCCAAACCCAACGTCTTAGGAAAATATTTTCTAACACTTGAAACAACATTTTCATTTGATTTAACTGCGGCACCTTGAACAAAGGAATCGCCTATCAGAACAATATCAAGATTTACGACATCATGCATTCCATTTGGATTGTGAAAGCCATACTCATCGCTCAAATATACTAAACGTGTTCCGGTTTCATTTTTACTATGAATGGTAATGACGTTGGAAATCCCACACAGTGGTACAATCTCTTCACCGTTGTCTAATTTAAGAAGTTTTTTAAGAAAATTTTGCGGGTTTAGAGAACGATAGGCTTCAATTCCATTCTTTCTGTAATCAAGGAGAACTTTACTCGCACTTCTTTTATCAAAAAAAATATCTTCTTCATGAGCCTTTTGAATTCTTTTTTCCGTCAGTGATCTACTACGTTTCAGGTCAAATATTTGCAAAACCACTTCAGAGATATATAAAGAAATGGTTGTAGAAATCAGGATAAGGGAAAATTTGACCAACTTGGTTGAATTCATTGATTGTAACCAAAAAATTTGAACATAACACCCTATCCTGAATAATTCATCAGTATTCTGCAGCGAACCCTAATCTCTGCTCAAATATGCCGATTATACTGCAAGCAGTAAGTTTTTCGACATTCGTTTGTCAATTTAGGCAGTGATTTTACAGAAACCTGTCGAAAACCTGATGGCTTTCGGTATAACTCAATTTTACATCTCAGTGAATGAAAATTCACTTTCACCGTGAAATTTTCTCTAATCAATTTATTATGAGCGAGTTAAGTGCTCTCGCGACGAATCGCATGAATTAATCAGGCTATAAGCGGATTTTTACCAACCGAAAAAGATTCAAAGGAATCTGTACAAATGTGTGTAAGCCAGCAGCCTCAGACAAACTTCTTATACAATCCAGCCTGGATTATTCATAAACTTTTGTAGTGAAAGTCATCAGATTGCGTGAGATCAATGAGTTACGAATTTTAACCGCGTACAGGAATAGTAACCTATTTTGAACCCGGATAACTTTGTTACTCATTGATATTATGTGATATGAAGGCTTGTAATAAAAAGTTTATGCATAATGCAGGCTAGCTATGCGGAAGAAAACAGAATTATTTATCATGAAATCGGCAGGATGCGAGGAAAAGCTTGAGGTCCTGTTTATGGTTAGGGTATGTCTGTATCGTCAATATAGCCGAAATTTTCCTTGAGTGAATGACCCGGTCGATTGCACCGGGCTTAAGGGTGGCTGGTCCCCAAAAAAGAATACTGCGTTTCATGTAGACTTTTAACTACATGGCTGCTTGATGAGTTCCTCTTAGCCATCTTTTTACGAGAGTGACGGTAAAGGAGGCACCATGCCCACCACCTTAGATTATCCGTTTTTGCGGGGGTAGCCATTGCTTTGTAATTTATCGCATGCTAAATATCCGTCTGCTAAGACTGAACTACCAATTTTAACGTTTTCTTGAACGAATGGGTTACATTTCTCCCGATGCAATTGGAGTACAGTGAAAACGAAATCTACCCGGCTTTTTCTTGTCCTCTTCCTCTTGGACAGCTATGACAACTATAGGTCATGTCAAATTAATTGATGCAAATATTTTCGACTTGACAAAATCGGCATCTGCTTATTCAGGTGCGTTCTTTTAAGCTTTATTGATCGTCCCACAGGCTGCTTCTTCCTGCGCATCCAATTCAGTTTCGGCG
>JAJFLO010000542.1 GCA_021772675.1 Verrucomicrobiota bacterium
CTTTACAACGATAGTAACTCTAGGGCGTTCTGTCTGTCCGAACTACTGAGCTTTGACCTCCACTATATATTTGGGATCGAAAACCGTTCAGCTTATGCAAAAATATATATCTAAATTCCCCGATCTATAAACGAAGTAAAGTGTAACTACAATCTATGAACAAACGAAACTATTTAGCAGTTCAACTATTAAGCATAGTTGCTTCTTTTCTCTTCCCATATCAAGGATTCAATCAGGAAACATTGCCCACACCATATTTTACGCCAGAAATATCAAAGTGGGTACTTTCTGAGTATACAGTCAATACCAAAAGGTACGGCAATGATTCTAACTATCTTGTAAAAAAATCATTGCTAGCGGATAGGAAACGTAAACGAATTGAAATACTCGCGATTGCCACCGGATTAGGAGCGTCAGAACCCGTTGAATTTTTCATAATTTCTGAAGGTGGTAAAGATTATGAAGCATTGTCTGTTTCATCGGTTAAACCAAGCGATATCATCAAAGCACTAAAATTTATTGGTATGAAACCCGGTTATCCCGCTGAACCAAGAAAAAATCGATTTGCCGCAAAAGGTGAACGAGTTATTGTCACATTCAACTGGCGTGCAAGTTCCCCTGATCAGCAATCATTTACGGACGAATCAGTTCGAGCTGAACTGTTCTTAATTGACAGAAAATGGAATAAGCCATTGTCAATACAAGGATTACGTTTCATTGGGTCCATCTGGCAGCCTACAGAATTAACAGGTACAAAACGATCCTGTATGGCTGACGAGTATCATGAAATTGCCGCTGCCTTCAACAGCCAATGGGCAATATTTGATGTGCCTCACAACGCACCACAGGGAAATATTTATGGATTGATTCAACCAAATCCTGAATATTTGCTGGAGAAAGGACAACGTTTACGCATTGTCATACAACCAGAGTATACTGATGGCACAAAGAGAATTGTTGATTACATCCTCAATGTTAAATCGCCAGCCAAATCAAAGGCTGATACAGCAGCCGACCTGATTTATGAGTTATATCAAGTTGAAGGACAAAGTAGATCTAAGGTTGCAAGTAACACCTTCAATCAAGTTATCGATAAATTTCATGAGGTAATAATAGTAGGAAAAGAGGTATATCTTAAAACTAAGTTTGATGGTTCTCTCAAACTAAAATTGATTCATGAAGTGATAAATTTAATTAGCCCTATTATTAATAAAAATCTTATCGTTGTAGAATATAATGATTCAGAAATATTTCATCAGGCATTTCTACCTGATCAATCATGGAGAGATCCGACCAAGCGGGGCCGCTCAGACCAACCTATTGAGATCCATATCAGTATGAATGATACAAAGGTAAAAACCCTATTTATGTTGACATATTATGCCTATGAACCAAAAGTTAAACCAGCAGCAGGGACCAATTCAAAAACGGAATTATTTGGAAGTATAACGGAACTCGCGGCTTTCCTTAAATCCCAAAATCACTGGCAAACTAATGGTGTTTTTGTATTCATTGATGCAAATGCCGTCTATGAACAATTGCTTGACATTTACCAGCCCATCCGCAATCAATTCCCCACACTATTCGTATTTCTTGATGAAAACGAAACCCAAAATTAGTGCTGAAAATTGCATTATCGGCTTGACCCGAATGCCGAGGTTGATTGTGGATGAAATGTGGTAGAGTACATCAGAATAAATTTTTGTTAGTACTCCTCACCCTTCATTTTTCTCTAAAGATTTTTCATCGGATGAATTTGCCAATGCAAGCATTTCCAAAGACACATACCATTACGATTCTACTGATTGCATTCGTGGCCTTCGCAAGCATATCCTGCGCACACCAGCAAGGACGAACCAAGACAGATACCACTAACTCGACTGCCTGCGTTAAGTTGTTTGGATTACAACTCCGATCAGGGATTTATTAAACTTTCAAACCTGGCTACCGGTGCGGATTTTGAGAGATTTTTGCACCTCCCCAAAAATCATAAAATAAGAAGATTTTCACTACCTAAAAAAGGAGCTGACAATCAATGTATTTATATTGTTAGTTTGAGGGTCCCACTATTCATAAAGTCGCCATTTCCACATTGTTGAAATTTTGACGATAATAACTCATATACTGTACTTTTCGTGCTAGTCCTAACTCAGGGCCATTCGATTCTAATTCGGGAATTAAGGGTGCATAGTCAAAAAATGGTCTGTTGGTAATCAGAATATCGTTCTCTCTTTGCTTGATTGAATGGGATATTTTGACAATATGCACCAAAATAAAAACAGTTATAAAGCATGCCAATATCTTGATGGCTTTCACCTATCCATATCTGTATAAATGATTTACAAATCAGAATCGAATGGCCCTGGTCCTAACTTCCAGCGAGAGGAATGTATATTTCATTGAAAATAATGAACTTAAGAAAATTAGGCTGACTTTTTACTGGGTACATTACATTTTTAATTTCAAGAGTTGGTATGCTTTTTTTGTATAGGTGACGTACCACAACATTATTAAGTCGATGTACCTTCTTGACTACATGGATTCACTGAAACTCCAGCAGAATGTCCAGCAAAACTCAGTAGATCGGACAGACAGAACGCCTTGGAGTTTCTATGGTTGTAAAGTTCGTATTTAGAAAATTATTTACGGACATTCAAAAAAGTGAATATGAAAATAAATGAGCAGGCGGTTATGTTTAGTTTACGACCAA
>JAJFLO010000543.1 GCA_021772675.1 Verrucomicrobiota bacterium
ACAGATTTTCACGAATAAAAATTTTATTTTATTAAAAAATTCGTGTCGATCCGTGTTATTCGTGGGCCTTTTTTTAATCGCTTTTCCATGCTTCTCCCAGTTAATCCTCGAAGACGACACCATCCCCGATACCCAAACCATCGAATCCCTCGACGCCATCCACATCAAGAACAATTACACTGTCTCTCCCACCGGCAATCTCACCCTGAAAGCCCCAAACGAAATCCGTCTCAAACCCGGATTCCACGCCCAATCCGGCTCAGTCTTCCATGCCAAAATCTCCACCACAGACTTCGATGACGACCTTTTGTTGGATTCATGGGAATCATCCTATTTCGATAACTTAGACGAAACCGCGACCGGTGATTATGATGGCGACGGATTGTCAAATATTGAGGAGCTTCAACATTCAACTAATCCGATTAATGTAGATACGGATGGAGATGACCTCAACGATGATTATGAAGTTAGCCTTGGTACCGACCCATTATTGGCAAATTTCAATACCCCACCAAGTTTTATCAATGGACCCGATATCACAATTGTGAAAAATTTAGAAGAACAAACCGTCATTAACTGGGCATCAGCAATCATTCCAGGAGCAATTGGTGAATCATGGCAAACCCTGACTTTTAGCATCATTTCCAATACAAACGCAGGTCTCTTTTCGGTTCAGCCATTGATTGATAATAATGGCACTTTGACATTTACTACAGCGGAAAATGAAATCGGTATAACTGAAATTACCATTAAGCTGACAGATAATGGTGGCATAGCTAATGGTGGGAACAATACAAGCACCTCAGAATCATTTTATATTACCGTTGATGATGTTGATAGCCTTTCACCAATAATAGTTACAAATTTACCGCTATCACAAGATGAAGGTGCAACAAGCATAATTACAACCAACCATCTCAGTGCATCAGATATCCATACTGAAAACAATTCTATTAACTTTATACTAACTAGCCTACCTGTAAATGGATCCTTGTTCAATCGTAATAATGTATTGACTTCTTTTAATACGTTTACTCAGGGAGAAATTTTGGAAAATAGGATTACTTATCTTCATAATGGTAGTAATACATCGTCAGATGATTTTAGTTTTAACATTAAGGATGTCAATGGCAATAGTCTAATTAGCCAGACATTTTCAATTATCATTAATCCCGTAGACGATCAACCTCCAACATTAGACGTCAATCTACCACTTTCCATAAACGAAGGCGCTACAGGAATTTTATCCAGTGACAATCTTAGTGCATCTGATACTGAATCAGATAATAATACAATTAGGTACAAAATTGTTGAAATCACAGAAAACGGAACGTTATACAAAAACGGCGAGTTACTTAACTTACATGATTCTTTTACACATGATGACATTGTCAACAGCTTAATTACCTATTCACATAATGATAGTGACACGTTTGTAGATCGTTTTGTTTTCGATCTTACAGACACCAGTGGAAATACCCTTTTACTACAAGAATTTAATATCTCCATAATTGCCCTTGACAATGACCCACCGACCCTGATTGCTAATTTACCATTGTTAGTAAATAAAGGAGCCTCAGGTACCATTTCTTCTAAAGAACTTACCGCTACAGACATCGAAACAGATGATGATACCATTGTCTATACTTTAAAAACACTACCATTGAATGGAATACTGTACAATAATAGCAACGCACTTGGAATTGATGATACATTTACTCCAATAGACATCATTTCTAACTATGTCACCTATACACATGATAATAGTAACGCCTTATCTGACGCATTTAATTTTGAAGTGTCAGATACTAACTCAAATGTTCTCACAAACCAAACCTTCACGATTAGTATAGTAAGCAGCAGTGGTAGAAATGTTGCTTACTATATCACGGCAACTAATATTGCATCAAGTATCACCGATAGTGTTGACAATTACCAATCAGTCCCAATCGGTTTCAGTTTTCCATTTTATGGCAACCTCTATTCTACAGCGTATATTAGCACGAATGGATTTATAAGTTTTGGCGGTGGTTCCGCTGCTTTCAACAATCAGAATATCCCATTATCCTCCACACCGAATAATATCATCGCCCCGTTCTGGGATGATCTGGATCCGGCAAGCGCCGGAGACATTTTCTATGATACAGTTGGTACAGCCCCTAACCGGATTTTTGTTGCTGAATGGCGAAATGTTACTCACTACACATCCGCAACCGATTATTCCTTTGAAATCCAATTAGAAGAAAGCACAAATAAGATTGTCTTCCTTTATGGGAGTATGACTGGATTATATGCCGATGGCAGCGCTGCAACCGTCGGAATCGAAAACAGCGATGGCGTCGCGGCCCTTAAACACTCGTTCGACCAATCATCAATTTCACCTGACAGTACAATTGAAATACGAACAGATGATGGTGGAAACACATATTATTTTCCGACATTATTACCATTAACACTGTCCGTACCACAAGTCGCGAAGGAAGGTGACGGCGTTCTGCTTGGTATGGGGAATGTTTCAATCGGTGCCCCTTTAACATCGAATCTTGTCATTGAACTTACTGCGAACGTCACCTCTGAACTGGTTTTACCGGTAACAATCAATATTCCTCCCGGAGAAACCTCAGGTGAATTTAACATAACAATCAGCGATGATAATGTCTCCGACGGTCCTGTCAATGTCGAAATTTCAGCTGGTTCCAAAGATTATTTGACAGATAAGCAAGTATTAACGGTAAAGGATAATGATGTTTCTCATTTCACCTGGGATACTATACCTTCATCTCAACCTGAGCTTCATCCCTTCCAGGTGACGATCAGCGCCAGAGATCCTGACGAAGGCCTGGCGACAAGCTTCAATTCTACAGTTAATCTTGACGGTAAAATCCCCTCAACAGTCGGTACAGTAGAAATATTGACATTTGTAAAATATGCAGATACGAGCTTTGATGGTGAATATCAACATTCCTTATCAGCAATCTCAAACCATTTTACAGACTACGTTGAATCCAAAACCACAACTACAGATCCACTACAGCTGGCGACCGAATTAACTGGTAAACATGTGTTTTTGATCGTCGAACAAGAAAGCGCAGCAGCATCGACGTTGTCCAGTTTGGGCACCTCCTGGTCAACCGTACTCAATGACTTTGTCAATAATGATGGAGTTGTTATTGCGTGTTCGTTTATCACTAGTGAACATGAAATCCTTGTGAATAGTGGTCTTATATCATTAACATCCATCGGCCACAGTGTTGAATCAGTTTCTAAGTCATTCGATCACGCACTAACTACGGGGATAGCGTCTTCATTCTTGGGAAACTTTATCCGTCGATATTCTACTACTAATGGTACTGTGGTTCTTCAGACTACAAGCGCCGGCGATGCGGTTGTTATTTCCAGAGATTTCGGCGCAGGTCATGTTGTAATGCTGGGGACCGACTTTAACGCTATTGGCACTGACATGGACCGAATTTTAGCGAATGCTGTTCAATGGCCTCAGAATAGCGCAACGCCAATACCTGTTTCACCAGCTGATACCGGAAATTTCACCAATGGCGTCTGGACAGGAAACGTGAGTGTGGCTACTCCCTCAGATAACATTGTATTGGTTGCGGATGATGGGAACAATCATAGAGGCGATAGTAACCCTATTGAGATTAAATTTGATGCAGATGGTGACGGTATGCCTAACGACTGGGAAACCGAGTATTTACTCAACCCGTCTCTTAATGATGCTTTGGGAGATTTGGATTCAGATGATTTAAATAACCTGGATGAATACTTGAACGGTACCAATCCAATTTTGTCAGATAGCGATGCAGACGGTATGCCCGACGGTTGGGAGGTAGCCAATTCCCTCAACCCAATAATTGATGATGCTGATAATGATCCGGATTCGGATGAATTGATAAATATTGATGAGTATTCAAACTCAACTGATCCTAATGATCCGGATTCGGATGATGACGGTCTTGATGATAAAACTGAAATTGATATTACCTTGACAGACGCCAATGATAACGATCATGATGATGATGGTATGACAGATGGTTTTGAGGTAAGACATAGCCTGGTGGCTAAGAGTGTGGCCGGTGCAACAGATGCGGATGAAGACCCTGATTTGGATGGCATAACTAATTTAGATGAATTTAATATAGGTACAAATCCAATTAATCCAGATACCGACGGCGATGGTATTGCAGATCAGCAGGAAATCGATTTAGGGCTTTCTCCAACACTAAAAGATTCCATTCAGGATGCCATCAACCTTCTCCCTGCAGCCACTGCCTCTACCTTGACAATCCATCCCGGGATTTACTATGAAAATTTATCCTTTAACGGTAAACCAATTACCTTGACGAGTACAAACCCAGATAACCCTACAATAGTTGAATCGACAATTTTAGATGGTGACGATAATGGTGCGGTTGTTAGCTTTACTGATGGTGAGACACAAACGTCTATCTTGACTGGGTTCACAATCACTAATGGAAACGGTTTTCCTGAATTGGTAGGTTATGTTGTTACAAAGAAGGGAGGTGGAATCTATTGTTTGGGATCATCGCCTTTAATCTCAAAATGTATTATCAGAAATAATTATGCACGGAATGGGGGTGGTATTTACCTTAAAGATTCTGCCGCCCAAATCATTGATTGCCAACTAAAAGAAAATAGTACTGAAAATGGAGGAGGTGGAGGTGGCATATTTGCCCATAGTTTAAGTCAGATACTCTCATTAACAATAGAAAATTCTCAAGTCTATGAAAATAACGCCTATACCGGGGCTGGAGTTGTGCTTGGCTCAAATATTAGTGCCACTATTGATAAATGCCAATTTTACGACAATAAGGCGGTTTATGAAGGGGGTGCAATTACAATTTATTCTGACGAAATTATAACGATAACAAATTCAATAATAGCTAATAATATCGTAGAAGATTTTGGAGGCGGCAGTGCGATTCGCATAAATGCAGAAGGGACTTACGATATTAAGAATTGTACATTTCACAACAACAAAATTTTAAAATGGGGAAATGCAATTAATGTATCCAATTTCGGTGGCACCCAAGGGCCCGATATTCGTTTAACAAACACTATTTTATGGGATAATAATGGTATACTATGGAATTTCGATGCAGAACAATTTGAAAACACTGACAATCAATTCTTTTTATCCAATAGCATTAACATCACATTTAATGTTGATTTCTCCTGTGTTCAGGGTGGATTCCCTGGTAATGGAAACTTTGATTCAGATCCTCTTTTTATGGCATCGGATCTTCAAAATTATCGTTTATTGCCCACCTCTCCCTGTATTGATTCCGGAACCAATGTTAATGTGCCTCAGGGTGATTTTGAAGATGAAATACGTTATGATGATCCAGATGTTATAAATAACGGATCATCATTTGTGGACATCGGCGCGGATGAATATGTTGATGAAGATGAAGATAATATTCCCAACTATTGGGAGAATCAATATGGTTTAGGTCCAAACTTACCAAATTCTGGAAGCGATCAGGATGGTGATTCTCTCACAAACCTTCAGGAATTTCAATATGGAACCCACCCGCTATTTGCAGATATAGACGGTGATACCCTAAACGATGATATAGAAATTGCCAACAATACAGATCCATACTCAGCAGATACGGATAAAGACGGCATTCCCGACAATCTTGATTTAGATCATATTTCTGGCGTAATTTTACTTGATTTACTTGATAATAGTGGAGGTATAGCGGCTCCCAATGATTTAAGCGCATATTCTACAGCCAACGCTCAGGGATATACAGGTGCATTGGCACTTGAAATTCAGGGAGATTTTATCCTTGGTACAGCCAGAGTCAAATTAGATGGTGCCAATCAGAACTTTCAATGGATCACACTTTCACCTTCTATGTCTCAGATGTGGTTGGATGAAAATTTAATTGACGAAAATACATCAATAGTCTTTGATTTTGACAGCTCAAATTGGCTCGCCTTAAATCCGCATGCTGACGCTGATAATAACGGTTTGAATAATGAATATAATGCTCTTTTGACAGAAACAGATTCGTTATCGTTTTCATCCATGTCAGATTCTGTCTTTAATCAGGATTACTCTTTAGATAATGTCCGACTATTGGATGCAGATACAAACGAAGGATTCCAGGACTATGTGGAATCATTAAATAGTACCGGTGGCAGCGGCGCCAGGGCACGGCATTCAGGGCCAAATGGAGAAGACGCCCAATTTGAGATTGATCTGGGAACATTTAATATTTCTTCACAAGACAATTCTGCATGTCCTGAAAATAATAATTCTGAATTTTGTGTGATATTTGAAAGGAGAGATATTATTTCTAACACAATGAATGCATTTCCAGCCGATGGCACCTTGCATGTCAACCCTGGCGATGGGATAAAAGATATACCTTATTTTAGATTTACATTTAACCTTGAACATCCTAATTCAAAAATAGCAGATGATAGCACCCTAGCTTTGGAAGAAATATTTAATATTGGTTCAAATGTGCCCCTTACTCAAAGTGGAATTGATACCTGGCATGGAACAAATACACTCCATTTTGCAACAACCCATATAACAAAAGTCTCTGATCGTGAAACAAAAGTTGATGTTGTTATCTGGCAGGATAAGAACGGTGGCTCCCTTGTGGGTTTGCATAAAGACCTACTGTGTAAAATCAACTATAAAGGCGACCCGGATGTTCTTAAAAAACCCACAATTTTTATGGATTTGGTTGACATGGCCGAGCGTGGGGATAATCAAAATGATGTGTTTAAAATAGCAGTACGCTTGGAAACGGGGCATGAAGATCGTGTCGTGCCTTATGATATCAAATTTGGTATCCGTGCATGGCCGGATTCATCTTCGGCAACAGAAGGTTCAGATTTCCTTCGCTTTTTTCATCCTAATGAACTTATTTGGTTAAAAGGGTCATCGAGTACAATTACTGAATTTGATGTTGAGATTATTGATGACGCTATCGTGGAAGAAACCGAGGAAATAGGATTCACTTTTTGGGGATTACCCACTGAATTTGATAAGGTTAATTTCGGAAAAAGCGACAGAACTGCAAAAATAGTCGACAATGATATAAAGGAATTTGACATTGTCGTCGAACGAGTGGGCAACCAATCTGAATTTGAGGAATTTTCAGGGAACCCTTCATCGCGATTATATGCCATTCAACTAAGAAATACTGCAGGTGAATCTATTGCCGCTCCGAGTCAATTAGTATTTGATATATTGAATATTGGATCTGCACTGGAAGGTAATAATAAAGATTTTCAATTCCTGTGTGCCGAGTCTTCCCTGAATTTTGCTTTTCCATTCGAATGTCCACAATCTCCTCCAGGTTCCCTTCCTTGTTTTCCTGGCAATGCAATTTCAAGAGGCGTTGTAAATTTACGATGCGATGTCGATGATTCAACTGTACCATCAACAATCCGAATTGAACAGGGGACCAACGATGCGATGTTACAGTTTATAATACTGAACGATAATATTGCAGAATTAGACGAAACAATTCAGTTAAATATAACTCCGTCATCAGGTAACGATCCCGATTTACAGATAAATATCGAATACCGTAATCCCATTTTTACGATCATTGACGATGACCGGCCACCGATAACATTGACATTAAATGGCAGTCAAGCATCTGAATGTGACGGCTTTCTAAAAATGACAGTTCAATTGTCTCAGGAAACTGAATTGCCAATTTTATTTGAATACAGAACCCGTAATGACGTGGATGATGATGCAACTCCTGGAAGTGATTATACTGTTGTCAATTTTGACCCACAGAATCCAGCAGTTATAGAACAGGGTCAGAAGGAATACGAAATCCAGATTCCGTTGATAAACGATACAGAATTAGAAGAAGACACCATTTTTGAAGTCTTTCATGTAGAAATCGCTAATATTCGGTATCAAGATACACATTTTACTGGGGCTAGCGAAGTTTCACAAAATAGCATCTTAATAGCAGGTGCACTTATATTTGACGACGACAGCAGATTGCCGACAATTACCTTGGATAATCCGAGAGTGGATGAAAACACAACTACGGGAAATTTAACATTTACTGCCAGTTTAAATTTCGCATCATGTTTAGATATTACATTTGATTTTAATACCGAACAAGTCTTGCAGCAACCTGCATTAACCGATATTGATTTTTCACAACATAGCGGAAATGCAACGATCACGGCCGGTGCACAGAGTGTAGAAATAAACGTCCCGATAATTAATGACGCTTTCTCTGACAATTATAAAGAAGAATCACTTTCGCTGGTATTGACAAATATCCAAAATGCTATCACGGATCCACTCTCTTCAGACGTAGTCGGTACAGGAACGATTGTTGATGATGAATCGTTTGTTTTAACTATTGTGGATGCCGTATTAGTTGCGAAGGAAGGAGTTCAGGGTACTGTCAAGATAAAACTAAAGTTGAATGGCATAGCATCAGAAGCAATCATTATTCCGTATTCGTTTATGTCTGATACCGCAGAATTTGGCACGAACGGGGACTATAACTTTCTCCCAGGACAAACTGGTACCGTGCAAATTAACGCTGATAGTGATTCAACGAATGTTATTGTTGGGATAAATAATGATCCCATTGACCAAACCGGTGTTAAAGAACGCTTAGAAGATTTTGTTTTTAAAATTGAAGAACCAAACAACGCAAATATCGGAACCTTTTCTCAGGCAAGAGTTACCATTGTCGACGATGACAATTCATTTCTTGAATTTATGCTTGATAAAATTGATGAGAAAAATGCGATTACAGAAGCAGATCCGGTCAATGTTGTTACTGGTGATTTTTATTCGTCGCAATCCGTAACAGCACCGGGACTATTCCCCATAGAGGTAAAATGGTCATACTCATCAAAGAATTATTTGTTAGAAGATTTTGGTTATGGTTGGCGATTCAATTATAAATCATTTTTATCAGTATCTGAAGACCAGGACTCGTCTAGCGGGAAAATAATACACTTAATTGTTAGCATTGACGGATCGACGGTGACTTACATTCAGAATGATACTAATCCTAACCTGTATTTGCCAGCGTCTGAGTTGAACGATCAATTGTTCATCCAACCGACAAAAGGGTATACTACAAGTCACCCGTTAACATCGCGAATAGAATATAATCCAGACGATTTATGCTATAATTATCATTCAGGCGATGGTTACGTGCGGCGATACCACACAACCAATTCCGAAAAACGCCTGGCATATCTAACGTCTGTTACAGACTCTGAAGGAAATTGGATATCATTCTTATACAATGGATTAAATTGGGACAATTCGGAAATTAGTTTATTACATGATGATCCCTTTGCCTCATCTCAAGCTGCGAGCGGCGAAGCTTCGCTTGGACGGATGACATTGATCGAAAATAATTCAGGTTCAAAAATTCGATTAATCTATGAATACTACGGCGACACTGATATTCCTCTAATTAGCAGAGTAAGTTCAGTCAGTGCGCTAAACGTCTGGTTAGAATATGATAATCACTTAAATTTAGAGAGCATAACATTTAGCGGGTATCTCGAGTGGGATTCCTTCGACATGACTCCCCCGCTAACAGATGATTTAGGCATTGCTGACTACTCATTTGAATACCAGTTTGATTCAACGAACGGATGGTCAACCCATCTATTGACAAAAGTAATTCGACCTGATCATGATCCGACGAATCCCAATACACAGGATTCTTATTTAAGAAATGAATATGATCAACCAACTCGCCGGGTTATAGAACAGTATGCACCTAACGGACCAAATGGCGAAGAAGTTTTAATTGGTAAGTTTGATTACACCAATGCAGGACAAACAATATTTACCGAATATTCCGGTGTTGAAAACAGTATTCCGGCCACGCACCGGCTAACAACATATAAATATTATACGTTAAGTGATCCAGAACCCGAAAAAGTGGGATTGATTCATGAGATCACGAATAGTGATGGTCAAAGTATCAATAATACCATTACCCAAACTTGGGATAGCGACCGTCGATCAATGTCCCGGACAACACCGAATGGTGTCGAGACTATCTATACCTATCAGGATTCTAATATTGGCTCAAACATTAAAACCGAAACAATTCAGGGAGATATCACAGGAGACGGTCTCACCGATCTGCGGCAAAAAGAGTATTTCTATTATTCACCCGCCAATCCAGAACTATACGCCTTAAATCTAGTCGACTATACCATCGTTCGAGCTGTATCAAATCATTCAGATGTAAACACCGCACCTTGGCAGAACTTATTTAAAATTGACTATGATTATCTCGATAACGGCCGGGTAACCGACGAAGAAATATTTGAGATTGATAACGGAAGTGAAAATTTGCTGAGAGGAACAGAATGGACCTATTTCTCGTCAAGTGAACTTGACGATATGGGATTTGACTCTACGCTGGCATACCTTAAAGAAAAGCGGATATACAAGCTCAAGAACGGTAAACAGGAATCATTTGTTACCAGTTTCTTACCGGACAGATTTGGTAGACCATTCGCAATCTTTAAACAGGCCAATAATGGGGAAATAATATCTAATCATATTACATATTACCAAAGTGGCAATCTGAGGTCGGTTTTCAATGGCCCTCGGGGACTTAAATATTCATATGATACAAAAGGACGACAATACGCGGTCCTACGAGGCCATGTGGAAACAATCTTTGAATACGATACTATGGGCAATGTCATCTATAGCAAAACATTGCCGTCGCATTATTCAACCGATTTCCAATACTTCAAAGATTTTATCTACCATTCAACAGGTTCACTTAAATCGATACTTCTTCCAGGTGATACTATAGCAAACCTGCCATTTGAAAACAAATATGATCAATTAGGAAATCTTACTGAGGTCATCACCAAAACTGAATCTTACAATCCAGCATCAAATACATTTGATGTCGATACCATTTCTGACCAATTCAGCTATGATTTTGAAAATCGATTATCAAATCGTATTCGTGATGTCGGTGGTATTAACTTCACAAACTCACTGCAATACGATGATGTTAATTTGATTACGACTGAAACCGATCCGTTCCAGAATACTATCGAAAGTTACACCAACGGAACAGGCCAACCCGAATTGATTCGAGATTCACAGGCAGATGCCAACGATATCAACCCTGAAACAATTGTGGAATACGATTTACTGGGATATCCTGCAAGACAAACTAATCCTGAGGGTAATTATGTCGAATTTGAATATAATGCATTGGGAGAACTACTTACCCAAACCCACTATAAACGAGTATCCGGAACCGATCCGCCTGAGTTCAAACATGTAAAAAGACTAGACTATGAATACAATGCCAATCGTCAATTAACATCAGTTCGTGATGGTATTGACGTTACAAACCAAAGAGAATCCATATTCAGATATGACGGTGTGGGTCGCCTTATTGAAGAAATCGGTCCGGAACCTGGGTCCGATGAACTTCGATCTCATGTAGAATATAATTATGACATACGATTAAAAGGTAATTTTCTGTACAACTTTATAAGCCACGATCGCCCCGTCGATATCTATGTCTGGCGTGATAATTCCGGATTTGATCGGGCAAGAACTCACTTTGAATACTCTTTTTTAACCGAATTGCTAGCAACGATTACAAATCCGGATGATTATACCACTTGGTTTGAGTACAATGAAATTGATCTAAAAACCGTTGAAGAACGAAGTCTGGATACTTGTACAGTCGATGAAATATACAGCTACAGAGACGACGCCCGTCCAACCCATCGTACCGAGTTTAAATATAATGCCAAAGGCCAGCTCACACATCGTCTGGTCGAACATCCAGAAGGTGTTGATGGAACGTCCATACCAGAAGCAGTTGATACCTCTCGAACTTATATAAAATTTTCATACCTTTACTATCCAGATGGTCGATTGAAAACCGTCATCGATCCAAAATTAACTGAATTTACCACCACCTACGACGCTATTGGCAGAGAAGAATATCGGCTGGTAAAATCGTCAGTCATGACCAATCCCGTTGCGGTACTAAAATTTGAATACAGCACTACAGACAGGGGAGATCTAGCAAATCCGTTAGGCCAACTCGTTCGACGTATCGATCATTCCGGAAATCTTGATCTGGAGCGAACGACCGAATTCCATTATGACGCACGCGGCAACCTTAGACAGATAAAAGACCCCGATCAGAATATAATTTCAACAGACTATTATCTTGATGATACTCTGAAGCAATCCTTGACCGCATCATCAAAATCAGCAGAATTTACCTACGGTGTGAATGACACCGTCAAGTTTAATAATACAAGTACATTGTCAATGTTTCAGCGGGTATACAATAATTATCGTGAATTAACCGCGATCAATATCGATAATGCCGGAAGTTGGAATAATCATCTGAAATTTGCATATAACGGCGCCGGATCGAAGATAAACGAGACATTCTATAATGGTGGTCTGATCAATTATTCCTCATCACAAAGGACGTATCCAGGTAATGTCGGACATTGGAATACTGCAACGAATGGTGAAGTCACACAATCCACATTCTCGACAACTCCAGGCGGAGTTATGTCTTACGTTGGTGCAAAATTCATCGACCATAACCATTGGCAATATCCCTATGTTGTCGATGAATTTAACAGTTTAGGGCAACCCACCGTTATCGATAAAGGGCGTAGTTCCGACGATCCAGCATTCATATGGCAGGATTTTGATTCAAATGGTAATCTGCGTGATAAATGGGCCTATAAAATTTGGCACGATGAATCCACTGGACAGGATATTTTTGACTGGGGTAATACTTTCTTTTCCGAAATTAATACCGCTAACGCAGGTTACGACGGTATTAATAACCTGAATCAATTCACCGCAGATGAGTTGGATCGGTCATCAAACTTCACCTATTCCGGTCCGTTCGATTTTCTAACCGCCGACAATGAAGCCACATACGAATACGATAACTTTACTCATGCGGCGGTTCTGCCAATTCCTGTGCATGGCAATCGAACAAAACGAGTTGCCAATGATAATACAACGGAAACATACGTTTATAATAAAATCGGCAGCACTAACAGCTCGGTCGACTCTCTGGACCGCCTGTATCTACTCGAAAAACAAAATGAAGATCCTATAAGTTTTGAATATGATGATGATGGAAATCTGATTGCCCAACACCAACATGCCACTGAACGTGCGTGGGATATTGCTGTAAATCCCGATATCAAATATATCTGGGATGAACGCAACAATCTAGTCTCAATAGAATATTTTCAAACCCAAAAAATTGACTTTGAATATGACGCCCTTAACCGTCGGGTCACAAAATCAAGATATATCTGGCTAACATCTGATTGGTCAAGTTCTCCGAATAATGAAATTCATACTAAATACAATAATAACTTTCCAATAGCAGAATATAACAAAGACGGGCTCCTTCTTAGAGAAATGGTCTGGAATCCATCCAGTCCAGGTGGTGTTGGTGGCTTAGTAATGATAAGAGCGATTAATGACAGCGGGGAACTACAGGATTACCGGCCGATATACGATTATCGAAAGAACATCATAGCGATGATGGATGTCAATGGTCGTGTCGTTGAACGTTATGAATATGACGGCTATGGAAGAACTAAAATATTTTTTGTTGATCCGAGTGGCGTAGAAAATGAAATATCATCATCTGCAATTCACAGCTACTTCTTTGCCACGAAACCCTATGATAAAGAAACCGGACTATATTATTTTTCAGCGAGATATTATGACCCCATCACAGGCCGGTTCCTCTCACCCGACCCATTATTATTTCCTGATGGACCGAATCGCTATACCTATGTCGCCAATAATCCGATTAATTCCTTTGACCCGTTTGGATTATTCGGCGTCGAAAACACTCTATTAGGAAGAATTTCGCGTACTGCCGATGGTATTGTCATCGCTATAAAAGAACGAAACTCATCGACCAGTACAACAACAAACTTTCTGTTAGAATATTCTGGTGACGTTATTGATGGATTATCTAATCTCTTAAAATTTGGTGAAAGCTCTGGTCAAGCCTATTATTTGACAGAAGGTGATGCATTAGATAAATTAGTGGTTGCCAGTGATGATTTCATCCGCGCTGGAGAAATAATACTCATTATTACTGGACCCACCGCTAAAGCACAGACACCGAAGGCTTCAAAAGTTTCCAAATCAACAAGTCAAACTAAAAAAGCGAAAAAAAAGCCACTTGTAGATCCTGAGGAAGTAAAAAGATCAAGAGAGATAAAAAATGCTACTACGAATCGGGGGGCAAAAAATATTGAAGAAGTTAATTCTCCTGGCTCAAAGAAAGGAGACAAAGTGTTCCGGGTGTTTGGTGATGACTCGCCTGCCGGGGGAGCTTCATTTACGACAGTAGATCCTAGAACTGTTCCTGATTTTCGAAATACAGCTGGGTTGCCGTCTGGTGGTGCAAGTGGAGCGAACAATACGGGACGATTCGTAATCGAAGGGACATTGACTGATCCCAGCAAGGTAGTGCTGCAACGAAAAGCTCTTCCATTGGATGGGAATGCGGGTGGTCTTGATGAATTGATTATCCCTGGAGGTATTGATAGTGGTGCGATTCGGATTGACCGAGTAAGCGGGGTAAATCCGGAGTTCTAAATGAAAGAGCAAACGTACTACTTATCTTCGTTAGAAAGCACGATTTTCAGTAAACCTCGGGAATGTGTTTTTCTTAATGAACTGGAATTTGAATCAGGGAAAAAAGCTATTGCTGCCAAGTTGTCACCGCCCATTATTGGCCAGAACTTTGGTTTTGGCGGGAACGATATTGAATATGTTGTCTTAACCCACAGGCATGAAGGGGAGCCTGTTTATCCCATTAAAAATTTTCCGTGTTTCGTATTCGTCTGTTGTTTGGAGTCAGGAGAAAGGACAGATGAGCTGAAGAGTGTAAGAAGCGACGATTTGAAAATATTGGCTTGGGGCGAGCTTTATAGAACGGAAGAGGATGCCAGAAATCATAAATTCGATACGGCCTGATAAATAAAAAGTCGTCGTGTCTCGCCAATGTCTTAGTTGCTTGAGCAATTCAACGCTTCACCACTGGCGTGTTATTCAGGGTGCCAATGTGGATTCGACGTCCGCCGCCCACTTGTGTCCGCGCCCTTGTCCCTGTCGCCGTCCTGTCCTGCCGGCGATACCCCCGCCGCCCATACATAAGAGCCGTCGTTATACGACCCTATCCTGGCCTGTGCATGCGATGACTCCATGGACCTTCCATTCCCATCCTCGCATGCACAAGCGTAGTCCAGTATAGGGTCAAGTATAACGCGTTCTTATGTATTGTCGCCGGGGGCCGCGGACACGATCTGTCAGTCTATCCGTGTTCACCCCTCATTCTGCTAAAAAACAGCAGAACGAGCCTCTCCACTCTTATAGCCTGACAGATCGGCCGCTATCGTCGTCAGACCAGGCCGTCGCCAGGGCCAAGGGCGGACACAAGAGCGCGGCTCATCCGTGGTGCAGAGCGCGTCCGGCAATCTCCCGCGCAGAGTTTTCTGGTTTGCCCCGCCCCGGCCGCCCGCATCGTATGCCCGGCGCACACCAGTCGCCAGGGGACCTGGCACCGGGTCTGCTAACGCCGGTCACACCATGCGTTCGTCCTCCCGTGCGCCGTCTAACGTTTTCCGCCCGCGCAGAGTTTTCCCCGGCTCCCTTTTTTAGCAGCTAAGAAAAAAAATCTCGGGTCAATTATTCTGGAAACGACTAAGAGCGAACACAGAATGTTCAAGCATGTCGGGAGCTGGATCAATGGTTAGGTCTGCCGTTGTTTTGCCTTCTTCTTGCCACTGGAAGTACTCGCCAACCGTCATCTGATAGAGCAGATTTACATCGGATAGCATTCCAAAAACACGTGCATTTTTCAAGAATTTTTTGGCCTTATCTCGGCAAGTAAATGCAAAGGTGAACGACTTATTCCGGTCCTTGAAGCCACGGGCTTTCTTCTCGTTCTGTGACATGAAAAGGTAAATTTCCGTATCTTCTGAGTATTCAGGCATTGATTTATTCTGTGGTTAGAAAGGCATCAATCATATTAACCAACCGTCGCTGTTGAATGGCTGAAAGTCTTTTGACTTGTCTCATTTGTTGCTCCAACCGTGAAGCCGGTCCGGGTTTTACTTGACTGTCTTCTGGTTCTTCCACAAGTTCACGAATTGGCACCCCGAAAAAATCCGCAAATTTCTCAAGTGTATTCAAGCTCGGATTCGTTTCA
>JAJFLO010000544.1 GCA_021772675.1 Verrucomicrobiota bacterium
CTTCCGCCTGAAGGCGGGACTACGAACGAGCTGCAATTAAATTTATAGCATAAGAGGTTCGGAGTACAGTCCCGCTTGTGAGCAGGATTGATTTTGCCTATTGTTGCGATAGGAAACCCCGGCGCAGCCGGTTAAATTTAAACTTGAAAACACATAAACTTCACGAGAGGGCTAGGAAATTTAACGATGTCACATACATTTACATTCAATAATGATCAAGCGTACCAACATTTACTTGACTTAATCGCTGTTCCCGGTTTAAGTGGTTGCGAAGACAGGGTCGCAAATGTTGTCATGGAAAAGCTTATAAGTTGCGGCTGCAGACCTGAGTGGATTTTTTTTGATGATGCTCATCATAAGATTTCAAGTGAGTTTAATGTTGGAAATTTAATCGTAAAACTTCCAGGGAACGTAGCTGGGGCACGGAAGCTCTTTGTCAGTCATTTGGATACCGTTCCAATATGTAAAGGTGCCGTTCCTATTCGTGAAAAAGGACGTGTTATTAATCAAGTAGGGACCGGTTTAGGTGGCGACGATAGAACCGGTGTTGCATGTTTAGTTACATTAATTGAATCAATTCTGACCAATAAACTTCCGCATCCACCGCTAACATTTCTTTTTACCATTGCTGAGGAAATCGGATTATTGGGGGCTCGTACCGTAGATATTGGTGATTTGGGACATCCGGAATTTGCATTTAATATTGATTCAGGTGTTCCAGAACATTTTATAACAAGTGCTATTGGCGCCGATAGATGGGAAGTGGAAATACATGGAAAATCAGCACATGCCGGCGTTCATCCGGAAGATGGAGTGTCAGCATTGTTAATCGCGGCCATTGCGATTACCGATGTTGAAAAACAGGGTTATTTTGGCAAAGTGACAAAAAAACATGGGCGGGGATCATCGAATGTAGGTATCATTAATGGCGGAGACGCAACAAATCAAGTAAACGATTATATCTATGTAAAGGGTGAATCTCGTAGCGCTAATCCACTATTTATTGATGAAATTACAATGACCTATAAAAATGCCTTTAATGTAGCAGCAGGAGGAGTAAAAAATAATCGGGGGACTCATGGTTCGATCACATTTAGTTCCTGGAGGGATTATGATCCATTTAAGATTAATAAACGTTCAAAGTTAGCATTATTTTCACATGATATTGCCCGTCATATTGGTTTTAAACCTAAATTTATACATGTCGAGGGCGGACTTGATGCCAATGCATTAAATGCTAAAAATATTCCTACGATAACACTTGGTGCAGGTCAGCACAATGCACATACTATCAACGAATATGTTGACATTAACGAATATTATAAAGGGTGTCTCTTGGCCGGATATTTGGCTGTGAATTAGCGTGAGTCTTTAACTGTGGATTAACGCAGAATCCAGCTGTTAAGATCGTTCAATATCCTTTATTAGTTAATGCAAAAGGTGAATTCATGATATTTGAAGAAATGTGCAATGTCGAATTGAATAGGTTACAGCAATTGAATATATCCCGAACGAGATCAGGTTTTAGACAATCTAAAGAAAAATCTCAGGTGAACTAAAGCGTTCCGGGTGTCGATAAATACAGAACGTTTTCCAGTTATAAAATTCCGGAAAACTTCCTGAGACAAGGTATCGTTTCTGTGTCTTAAATTTATGGATGCGTCACGAATGTCGGCGTTTGTAGTACCGTCTTCAGGCGGAAGCCTTAAGCGAGCTTCAGCCGCTATTATCCAGTTACATCAAAAATTTAACAAAGCCATTCCCCTTAGCGGGACGGAACTCCAAACTACGGCAATTCACCCATAATTGCTATAATAAATAACATATCCTTTTCGAACGAATGATATGCAGATGTATGTGATCTCCCATTCAGTGGGATTAATGGATAAATTAAGGAAAAATAGATGCTGGCATTTGCAAAAAATACGGTTATTGAGGCGGGTGAAGTTCTTAAAAAGTACTTTAATACACCCCTTGCAATAAAAACAAAATCAACAGAGCGCGATTTAGTCACACAGGCTGATATCGAATCCGAAAAATATATTATTTCTGCGATTCAAAGACACTATCCAGACCATGCAATATTAGCAGAAGAGCATGGTAGAATCGGAGATTCAGAATATTTATGGCTGATTGATCCTATCGACGGAACGACAAATTTTGCTCACAGCCACCCTATGTTCTGTATTGTCATTGCGCTAGCTCATAACGATAAAATTATATTGACAGCAATCTATGATCCACTTCGCAATGAATTATTTTCTGTAGAAAAAGGAAAAGGTGCTTTTCTAAATGATCAAGTAATAAAGGTTTCCTCAAGTTCAACGTTATCTTCATCTGTACTTGTAACTGGTTTCCCCTATGATCGAGCAACCAATCCCAAGAATAACATGAAAGAATTTTGTAAAATAATGCCGCTCGTGCAAGGGATCAGACGAAGTGGGTCTGCTGCTTTGGATATGTGTTATGTTGCATGCGGTCGATTAGATGGATATTGGGAATACCATTTAAATCCCTGGGATTTTGCTGGTGGAGTTCTTTTAGTTCGTGAGGCTGGGGGTGTCGTCTCAAATATTGATGGCAGTGAATGGGCTATGGCGTCAAATAATGTGATAGCGGCCAATAAAGAACTTCATCAAGAGATGTTCCGAGCCTTAAATGACCTATGATGATTAGATGATTTTGCAGCAATTAGAGGTGACTGTTTTTCAAGTACAAAATTCTGGAAAACTTCATGGAACAACCCACAGTTTCTGCGTTTTAAATTTGTGGGCAAAAAAAATATCAAAAATCCGTCCTTAGGTTTTGGTTGCCGTTGTACCGCGTGAGGAAAATCCGCCTGTCTCGCCTTAGTTCTGCTGTATAGCATGAACGATGGCGGATGGTTAAATTAAAGCCGTAGATTTACTGACTCAACGAAACACAGCAATCCTCAATAAAATCAGCAAAGAGTTTTTCTTTCTTCCCGGTGCGAATGACAAGGTGTTTCAACATCGATATCATCTTCTCGTTCCTGTAACTGTTGTAGCTTTATATTATTATCTTCATGATACTGAGCACATAGCTCTCTGACTTGCTCCAGGGTTAGTTTTGTCAGACTCAATTCTTGATCTCCATCAATCAAAAACTCATTCTGATGTTTCAACTGTTCACGCAAATCATTATGCAATGCTTTTTGCTCGAAATGAAATTTGTCTACTTTGTTTTGTAATTCTTTAGATAAAGCGCTTGGTTCTTCTTTAGTTTGAAAAGCAACGACCGTTCTTTCTCCTTTTTTGACAATTTCGATGACTGAAAATCACTCTTTTCCTGTGCATTTAAGATTGATGAAACAAAGATGACAAATACCAATAATATTTCTTTTATTCATTCCCTTCATTATTTAATTTTTGTCAATAGCGTTATAAATGCGTTCTCTAAACTTAGTATTAAAGGACGCCCCTCGGCTCACTTTGTAATTTTATAATAAATCAGCAACTCATTTAATATAAAATACTAACGTTGAGTGGCACCCGTTTGTTTTAAGCTACAAATTTACCGTCTGCGAGAACATGAAATATCATGCCCTGGATCGTCAGAATCGACCATTAGCCTGCCTTCTCTTTGGTGCACCTGAATGGAAAGCAAAGAAGCGAGATGAATATATTGACTGGAACTACCAAACTCGTCAATGAAATTTAACTTACTTAACCAAGAATACTCGCTTCCTGATATCGCCATGGGTTAACATTAAAAACTTAGCTTACCTATTTTTTATAAAGTTTTGTCTAGACATTGGAAGCCACTATAGTTCCATTGGTATTTCTTTTATCTAAGTAATTGATCTTGATATTCAGTAAAATTCAAAATTTGCTTAATAATTTCAAGAGAATGTTTTTCATCATATACTTCTTCGTGCTTACATAAAAAATTTAATAATTGAAAATCACCATTAAAATGTTTTTCCCAATTGCTGCCATGGTCAAAATTATGACTCCAATTCGATCGATTCGCCTTAACAAATAAACAACTAGAGTTAGAATTTTTTTCAAATATTTGAGAAATAATTCTATTAGCCTTAATCACAAATAGGCTTTTTCCTAAATTCGAACCAGCGATCCTCTTTTTTAAATGGTGCCTGAAATAATTTAACCCTTTCTTGAATAGGCCATAATAATCTTTTTCTTTAATAAGAAGTTTAATCTTTTCCCTCCTAAGAAAATTAATCCTGTCCCTCTCACTGTATTTGTACCGCTCATACTCAAAGTAATTAGGAGTATCTAACAGAACAACTAAGGAAGTTTTTGGTACAATCGTTGAGAGCTGATAGGCAATATACCCGTTCAAGCTGAATCCCATTAAAATGATATCTTTCTCTTCATTCAATAATTCTTTCATTTTTTTTATTAGGCAACAAGCATCAATATCTTTGTGTGATGTGAAAAAATCACTGCACAGGAGTGCTAAATTAAATTTTTTTCCAAGAATGCTATTTATAAAATGTGTGAATTTCCCTCTAGTATGGCCACTGTCTTCGATAAAACAAATAGTGGTTTTATGTTTATCAAATCCATTAATCCGTATTAAAGATATTGGCGATTGGTATAAATCGTTTTCAATAACTTGAGCAATATTCGTAGGGGTTCGATATAAAATAATTACATTTATAGGTAGTGAAACACGGAGTTTCTTCTCCATTTCTCGCATAAGATTTACAGCTGTTAATGAGTCTCCGCCTAAATGGGTAAAGAAATTAGTATCCGCATTAATATTCACATCATTAAAAAAATCTTTCCAAATACTGATGATTGTCTTACGTAGGTTGTCCAGTGTTCCTATTTTTGAGTTTGGATAATTGGATTCATTGTTGGATTTGATTGCTAAAGACTCAAGTTTTTTGCGATCAATTTTTCCAGTATGTGTTCTTGGAAATTTATCGATTTTAATATAACTATTTGGAACATGATGTGGTGGAAGATGCGTTTTTAAGTTATTTTGAATTTCATTCAAATCATATTGATTTTTGTGACAAATAAAAACTGAAATCGTAGGAGCATCCAGATTTGAATTATCTATAACTGCTGCAACTTCTTTAATACCATCTGACATTTTTACTATTTTTTCTATCAAGAAAAAATCAATTTTTTGTCCAAAAATCTTAATTTCATGCTCTTTTCTTCCTGAAAAATAAAGCAGGCCCTTTGCGTTTAAGTTACCTATGTCTCCAGTTTTATACCTTATGACACCATTGTTATTACTAAACGATGCTTTAGAGGCTTTTCTATTATTTAAGTATTCAACCGCAATAAATTCTGATTCAATGACTATTTCACCAGTGGAACCGACAGGAAGTTCAGTACCGTCATCAGAAAGAATAATAACTTTCTTTCCCCGGACAGGTTTACCAACGGATGAAACAATTGACTGGTCTTCATTCTTACTGATTTTGTATTCAGATATTGTTCTTGTTTCGGTCGCTGCGTAGGTTACCTGAAGGAAAACGTCACTACTAAATTTACTGAAGAATAGACTGACATCCCTAGGAAAAACAGGCTCAGCTCCGATTGACACTAGCCTAAGAAATTTACAATCAGCAAAATTATCATTCAGCTGGCATAGAGTTCTAAATGTAGAAACAGACAATGTAGAAAATGAGACAGAATTATTTTTCCAAAATGATTTTAAATGAATTAAGCTTTCCCGCTTCAAATTATATGGAGCAATGGCTGCTCCTGTGAAAAATGCAGGAAATATGGTTGCTAAAGATGCACTGAAAGAAAATGAAAACACCTGGTCGAAAACATCGTCACATGTTATCGTATTACTTGAAATTTGTCTGAATGTATCCTGAATGATATTCTTAATTGTGTGAGCTACAAACTTTGGCATGCTAGTACTTCCCGAAGTCATAAACACACAAAAATTATCATGATCATTACTAACAGGTAAATCAATTGGGTCAATGTTATGTGTGGACTCAATAACGTCTTTTATTTGAACATAATTTGTATGAAAAAAGTTCAATTCTACTTCGATGCTATTAAACAAAATGCAAGCGGGTAAAAAAGGACTACCCATTAAAAACATATTAATATTTTCAGTGGTTATTGATGCATAATAGTTGCCTGATAATATTACCCCCAAGATGGCCGTTATATGATCAAAAGAATCATCGCTTTGAACATAAACACACGAGTTATGAATATTCTTATCAAATAAATATCCTGCAATTTTAAGAGCGCTGTGTTTCAATTCTGAATAAAGATATTTTCGTCCGTGACCAATGATCGCAGGACGTTCACGAAACTCATCAAATTTACTGAGTAGTATTGTCTGAATATTCGTAAACACTATACTGGCACTCTTCTTTCATTTTCAGTTTAAGCATGTTTTGGTGACTTATACTTCCTTTATATGCCCATGATATTATACTCTGAACATACGGATCACTAACAATTTTTCTCAGTCTCATTGTCAAACCAGCTTTATGGTATCCTAAATTTCGATATTCCTTTAAAACCGCACCCATGGCCAAAAAATAATCATGTGAATCAATAAATAGAGCAACTATGCCAACTGGTTCACCTCCAACTTTCATAACATATGCTTCAAATCCTTCGATTGTGAGAAGCATCTTAAAATTTTCTGATACCCTTTTGAAATTTCTTGCCACAGCTTCAAAACTATTAAGATAAGTCACTGTATATTCGTAAATATTATTTTGATTTACCTTTTCAAATCCTATTTTCGTTTTAGGAAAAAAAACTTCTTTTAACTTAAGAGGATATGTTGTCTTAACGATTGTTTGTTTATGTTGATATCCAGAATCATCTAACAAGGCCTGGTGTTTGTTAGCCCTATCAGACTTAAGTATTATTTTATGCGTCGATATCTTCCTATTCTCATAAAATACTTGAACTTCACTAATTGCATTTACATCAAAACGTTTACTATCATTGAGAAACAAATAATTAAAGTATTCTACATCTTGAAAACAATATGCCGTATATGATTCTTTAGAGAGAATATCTATGTTATTCTCTAAAGCAGATTCTTGAAATGCTTTCAATCTAAGTTGATCAAATTTAAAAAATAACTCCATTGGAATTTCTCAATAAATTGCTAATCTAAAACGAGGGCAAGAAACGAATAGGGGACAAACATTTGATCCCTTTCTGACCCCCCTTTCAATTTTTTGACTAGAGAGTGCACTATCAATCACGTTCGATTGTTCTACTTCACGATCTTTATCACAGATTCACATATGTCCACGATACCGAATATCTAGCCCTAAGCCGACTACATGATTACCAAGAGGGTCTGCCTCTCACGATTTAGACCTCGTATCAGGGATACTTCGCTACATTGTCTCGGCTACTATTTACTCAAGCTGGTAGATTCATCTTGCAACACAGATGATTTCTTCCTAAAAACGAGGAGAGACAACTCGTAATAGTGACATCGTGTCGCGATAACTAAAAGTAGGCGAGGCACCATTTACGAACTCGTATGACAGGTGCTGTGGGAGGGAGGGGAGAAACACCCGTTCCTATCCCGATTAGGCAATGAATGTGAGTCAATAGTACAACTAAGAAATATTTTTTTAAAAAATTTAGTACAAATTCCTTTTTCAAGTACACTCTGGATTATTTTTGGGTCCATCTCTAACCCGCCTTGTATGTATCCTAAGCAATTAGCACTACCGCAATTACAATAAAAATTGTTCGCCAGAATGATTTCCGCACCTGGATAAAAAAAAGTAATTTCCTCTCCCTTACGAATATCTTTAATAGCTCTGAAACATATTTCAGAAGTATCAAACACCGAGTTGGGATTACATGAATGGTTTACGAAATCTAATAATTTGTTTTTAATGTGTTTGTTTAATCCAACTTGGGTCGTTTTTAATGTCCTTGTTGTTTGAAAACTCGATTGATAACAGTCAAATACTACTTCATTTAAATTAATTGTAGTTTTTGAAACGATCTTATTATAGCCATGTTTTTCTACAATTTTTACTTTAGCCAAACTGATCTCCATTTAAGTTACTCGTGAATCGTAAGTTATTGAGTCAATTACTACCCTTCAACCCAAAAACTGCATGAGCACAAACCTCAATCTTTTTCACAGCGATCCTCTATGAATTAATTTTTGTTTTTGATAAACAGGCTGGCTTCATGCATATTGGGGTTAAACCAATACCTCCCAATAAAAGGAGTGCCTGATGAAACCAACGCGCCATAAATTTATAGTATAGGAATTTGTATTCTAAGTTGTTGCTATTAGAAAAAAAGTACATATTCTGTGAAACCATTATCATGGAGGAACGTGAGTTTGTAGTGCCACCTTTAGGCGGAAGTTTCAGATGAGCTTTAGCGAGTCAATAGTGGCACGCACTCGCTATAGCGTTGTTCAAACTTCCGTCCCATGGGGGCGGGACTACGAACGAGCTGCGATTAAATTTACAATCCTGAAAAATAAATTTGCGATCTGATTCCGAGAAATCTGGTACCGAAACGATTATTGTCAATAATTTTGTGTCTAAAAAAATATTTTTCTCAAGAGTTATGCATAAAGATGTAAATCGATCAAAAGCAACTTCATACGATGACGAAATATAAATCTCTGAGAATATCTGCTTGAATGCAGAATATTCTTCTTTATCCAGATGTTTATGGACATTTCTAAATACATGAACCATGCAGAGTTGGTGGTCTGTTTGCGGAAATAGCCCTTTTATTAGTGAAGTAAGACCAGAGAAATCATCTGTAAAAATCATTAAGACACGAGTCACCCTCCTGTTTTTTAAGTCAATAAGTTATTTTTTCAGGCATCGATAGATTCATTTCCCCATATGATTTTGTTGAGCAAAACCTCTTTATGTCCTTCTCTGGTGATACCTATAGCGATGAAATGTATGGCTTTTTTAACAGTGCTTTTCTCATCGGCTAAATCGATAATTTTGGCATCTATACAAAGAAACAACCAGTGGTATCCAGAGGATGTGAGTGAAAAAGATTCGGCTGATCCTCCAATTCCTTAAGAAGTTCTTCTAATTGCTCGTTGCTATAGCCAAAGCCAAGACCTTTCATAGTCCGTAAAGCCGATCGACCAACTTCATTCATGATGACGACCAAATTTACCAGTATTATGGTCGTTGCGGTTGGCCCGGTGCGCGTTCTAAAATCGCCACTTACAACCGTGCAACTCGCATACCTCAAAGCCTTAGATGTATCCGAAAACGTTTTTGTTAGGCCGCGATCGCCTACGTAACGACCCCCCGAAAAAAGACTCAGTAGGCCACGAAAGGGGTGTGTCCGAACAGGCAGCAAAGAGCATAAAATAATAGTGGTCGACGAAGCTTAACATATTTATTATAAACAAATTAAAGATATATTTCATTTTAACTCAGGTAAAAGAAATATTGTTTATGGCTATAAAATTGATTCAGTTTGTCAGATCGAGGATAATTCCTGACGGCGCACGATTCGACATTTGCAATCCGTAGCTTGAACCCCTTCAAACAAGGAGTCGTTCGATTGTGACATCTTTATAATTTTCAGTTTTATAGCTAAAAACAAAACGAACAAGCAAAGAAAAATTATTTTATCATTTATAATTACTTCGACCACTAATTTAACCAACGGGTTTCTTCCTTGAAATCACCTCAAATCCTCTTAAGTTGGGGGGCATTCGGTGTGACCCTAATTAGACCAATGCTTCTTTTTATTGTATTGTCTAAGCTGATATAAAAGGGATACCATATTTCTTAATGTTATCGTCTTTGGTAACAATGGTTAATCCTTCCGTTTTTGCTTGAGCAATCTGTATTCTATCAAACGGATCCCGGTGATGACTTTCCAAATTCTCCACAGCCATGGCGTGAGCAAAGGAGACTGCCAGAGGCAGGAAGTGGCTGTCCGCCAATGCTTCTTGCAGATCATAGGGTATCTTAAGCTTCCCAAGGGATTTCTTAATAGCGATTTCCCACACTGCAGCAGCACTCACATAGACGATATTACTTCCTTCTATGATTGCAGACTGGGCCGTTTTTGAGAGTTTTGGGTCATCGCCAAACCACCATAAAAGCGCATGGGTGTCAAGAAGCAATGACTTCATTCGTTCTCTCCCAAAAAAGCAACCATAATTTCGTTAGGCAGTTCATCAAAATCTTCTGCGATCTCAACTTTCCCACGCCAATATCCCGGTCGGCGAGGTTTAATGCCTTGCTCGTAAGGGATAATTTTAGCGACGGGCTTGCCTGCTTTCGAGATAAGGATTTCCTCCCCGTTCCGAACGCGTTTAATCAGTTTGGAAAAATGGGTCTTCGCATCATGCATATTCGTGGCTTGCATTGTTTTCTCCTCTCCTAATTGCGAATATTCAATATTTGGACTAAGTTAGTCTAATATTGAATAATATGCAAGTGATTTTTGATAGTTATGATGAAATTAATAATCGATCATGAAAAAATGCAACAACACCCACCAAAGCCTAGTATAGTTGTGGTCGACGAAGCTTAACCTTTTTATTATAAATAAATTAAAGATATATTTTATTTTAACTCAGGTAAAAGAAATATTGTTTATGGCTATAGAATTGATTCAGTTTGTCAAATCACGGATAAATTTCTGGAAATAAAAAGTTATTAGATCTCATCTACAATACTTAACTGGGCTCAAGTTAATAGCCAAAAACCTATAGCGTCAGAGTAGCGCCACAGATGCATACATTTTGTATTTAGCCTCAAATTTGACACAATCTGTATTCATGTGCATACAAAATGTATTTATAATTCGCTTGGTTTTTGTGCTTCAATTTTGTCATTTTGAGGCTGGCCAGATTCAAGGTCTGGCAACTAAGCTGAATTTTAGCCTCAACATTATTTTGACGCTATAGCCAAAAACTAGATCAACAAGCAATGAAAAGTTATTTTATGAGTTGCAATTACTTATATTAAAGCACCTTAACCTTCGCCGACCACTAATTTCTCTGATAGTAGCACGGATCCTCACGAATTTGTATCCACGGTTACGCGGAGCGAAACCGTGGATACGGTTTTTGTCTTCGTTCTATTCGTGGGCCAAGATCTTTAAGTTAAAGCCGTAGATTTACTGACTAAACGAAACGCAGCAGTCCTCAATAAAATCAGTGATGAGTTTTTCTTTTCCTTCTTCTGAGGCGGTTTTTAGTGCTTTTTTGAGTTCCTGGCGTTTTTTGTTGAATAGATTGCGGGATTTATTACCTTTAACTGGTTTGTCTCTTTTCTTTTTACGGATGACATCGCGTTTTGAAATAGCTGGATGTCGAGCCTTTAGTTCGGTGTCGATATCTTCTTCTCGTTCCTGTAACTGTTGCAGCTTTATATTATTATCTTCATGATACTGAGCACATAGTTCTCTGACGTGTGCCAAGGTTAGTTTTGTCAGGTTCAATTCTTGATCTCCATCATTCAAAAATTCATTATTGTGCTTGAGTCTTTCACGCAGATCATTATGTAGCGCTTTTTGTCTGAAATGAAATTCGTCTACTTTGTTTTGTAATTGTTTTGATAAAGCGTTTGGTTTTTCTTTAGTTTGAAAAGCAACGACCGTTCTTTCCTTTTTCTTTGACGATTCCGATGATTGAAAATCAGTCTTTTCCTGTGCATTTAAGATTGACGAAATAAAAATGGTAAATACCACTGCTAATATTTCTTTTTTCATTGTATTAACTCCCTTTATTGTTTGTTTTTTGTCAATCGTATTAGTTTAACTGCTTTCTGTATAGTGGCCTCACCCTATCTCGATAAAAAACCTAACCCGGGTTCAACAGTTTGGAGGCCATTTGGGCTGATTTTTAATGTTTTTTGAGCGTGGCAGAAAAAAATTAGTTTCAAAATGTGGTGTAAACTATTTTTGATATTTTATAAAAATAAACTTGTGGTGTAAAAAACGCATAGTCACCTTTTGTAAGTCGTTGCAAATCAACAACTCAATTTTCAAACTGTTGAACCCGGGCTAAGACTAAAGGTGCGCCTTTTAGACTGCCTCTGGCTGCCTGATGAAATTTCATTTCCCATTATGTTAACTCCTATTAGAATTTTAGTTATTTCCAATTAATTGCTCTTTCTCTTTTATCTTGTTGTGTTTTGGTTAAGGCGAATTCTGCGAAGCTTGTTCCATAATCAATTCCGACCATTGCAGTCTCGCTTCTGGATCTGCTATCGCCCATGATCGACTAATTCCAAAGGAAGATCTGCTACTTGGATCAATATTTCTGATACGAACATAATCGCGGGCTCGGTTGTTGAACTCGGCACCGTAAGTGCCGATTCCGGAAAGCACACGCTTGAGCATGTTGATGGGGTTGTCCTGGCGATGTCTCTCTTGAAGATCTTTGCGTTTTCCAAAGTAAAAACGTGCACCAATTAATCCTTGGTTATAATCGTTATCTCCGTTTGCGGACTCACCAAAAATGCTCCAACCGCTGGAACCAAGTTGATATTCCAATGATACGGTATATAGCTGATTATCGAATGCGTATGAATACGAACCGGTAATAGCAACGTTCTTGAAGGGATATACAGTAATTAATGTGGATGAGGAAAAGCCGGTTTCGTCGGTATCTATAAAGGGTACTGGATCGTCATAATCGATATTACTTATTCCTGTGTCTAGCGCGAATGTAAATCGATTGAGGTAATATTCCGTTTTTAAACTGATGATATATGAGGCCAGTTCTTCTTGATATATCCCTGCAGCCGTAATTCCAAACAGCCCTTGACTGTGCTCCCGCCAGAACCATTGCCCGCCCAACCCATAGAAATCTCTGTCTGAAACATCAGTGTATAATCCGTCCAATTGCAAACCAAATCGGTCGCTAATCGGTAATGAAAGACTGCCTATTATGTTCTTGCCGGTCTCAGAGTCTAGACTGCCTACTGAGTACCCGAGCTTTCCATTGAAAGCAGAGACTGCATCATCGGCGCATAGAATGTATCCGGAAATAAGTATTAACGTTGTCAATATTTTCTTTATCATTTAGTCGAAAGTCCTCTTTTGCAATGGTGACTAGCCTGATTAATTCATCCAGTTTCGTTATGAGAGTGCTTAGCTTACTTTAGATCAATGAGTTATGTAGGTTCCAAAGGTGAAGGAATAGTGTTGAAAATTCGCCGTGGTGGAAACTATTTCAAGTTTTTGGGTTCTTCATAACTCACTTATATGAAATGAGATATGCGCACGCAGTAGAAGCCGGCTGAATTAATCAGGCTAGCAGTCTGTCGGACTTAGAAAATCGATGGATAAAATCGCCAAATTGAGATCATTTTTATCCAAATTTGAGGAAAATATTGTACCCCGTGGGATCAATGATAATTAGGACGAAAACGAGCCAAGAATGCGTTTTTCGTACCAGATTTTTTCTAAGTCCGACAGACTGCTAGAGCGTTGTGGACTGCCAGAAGTCCTTCAAAGGATCGGACTGGGAGTCTGACGATGTTCTTTTGCAAGTTGAGATTAGTTTGTCCTTCTTTTTAGTTTAACTGACATCTTCTTTCAAGGTTGACTTGATCTTGAGTAGCCATAAAATCGTTATTGTGCTTGAGTCTTTCACGCAAATCATGATGTAATGCCTTTTGTTCGAAATGAAATTTGTCCACTTTCCGTTGTAATTGATGTGATAAAGCATCTGGTTTTTCGTCAGTTTGAAACGCAACGAATGTTGTTTCTTTTTTGGTTGATAACTCTGATGATTGAAAAACTTTCTTTTCCTGTGCGTTTAAGATCGATGAAATAAAGATGATAAATACACCTGATAAAATCTCATTTCTCATTGTATTAACTCCTATTAGAATTTTTCATTATTTTGAATAATGCAGGTCCTAATGCATTCTGCATAACATTCTCATTTTATCCCAAGAAAAAAACTTAACACTAAAGGTGCGACCCGGAGCCTCCCAAAGAGATACTAAGCCTCTCCTTCCGTTGGGTGTCACCTATTTCCTCCGCTTATTCTGAAGGTATATCAGAGGTAGTGGGATACTTTTTTACCAGATATTGACCAAGTAGATAAAATATCATCGATACTAAAAATAATAATAATTTATAACTAAACTCCACTCGATTGCCCACGTAAAAATAATAAATACCTGTCACGAAACTGGCAATCGCACAAATTTTCACTGCATAATCAAATGTCCATGCGGCAAAAGTAGCCATTACACGAAATTTTAGTTCCCCAGATATATAAAATGTTGAAATATAAACTATTAATGACGGAAAAAAAATGAATAAACTAAATTTGAGGTATTCCCAGTCTGCTAAGAAAATATTGACGAAAATTCCTAATAGTCCAATTAGAAATAACACAGCAGATACATAGTGGGCAATAGATAGCATATTAGAATAACTCACTTGGGAATGGCCACACTGCTATTGTCAGATGTTTTTCTAATGATTGTATCACTTACACTTGAACCTACTGAAATAAACCCTTCAGTTGCTAAAATTTTTTTCGAATTTGGACCGAGATCGTTAAAGTTTCTTACTTTATTCAATTTTGGTTTAAATGTACCAGGTTTTATCTTCGTTAAGGGGACCTTAGAAGCCAAGGGGCCTACGACCGCACCTATTGCCACATCAGTAGCCGTCTCTGTAAAACTAAATTCCCCTTGGAATGCTTGATCTACAAGACTAGTTGTAGTTGACGCTGCCGCACCAATTAACGCAGGATTTTTTGAAGCGATGGCAACTGCAAGACCTGCGGCCGTTCCTGTGGCTCCTGAAACAAATCCTTTTCCAAATGAACCAGCAATATTTCCTATCGAACTATTTCCCGAGCGAGCTTGGCTAATCGCACTGATCGTCCCGTTGATAACCCCCCCACCTACAATTATAGCTGCACTTAATGTTATAACAAAAGTCCCTTCCGGGTCAACGAATACAACCGGATTGCCATTCGCATATGCATATAAATTACTCCCACCATCCAGCCCAATCGGGTCTTTCGTTAAAAATCGTTTGAGGCGGGCATCGTAGTATCTTGCTTTCATATGATGGAGATGGTGTCCCTCATAGTATACTCCAAACCCACCAATATAGAGATAAGGAATATCAGTCGTTCCGGAACGATTGAGGATTTCGCCGTAAGGTGAGTAGGCTATTTGGTCGGTGACTATACCATTGGCATCGGTGAGCGCGATTGTTGATCCCTGTTCGTCTGCATGGGTATAATGTGTCGTGCCATTGGCCTCAATTTGAGCGATAAGGCCATTGCCCCAAATATAGTAGCGAACGATATTACCATTGGCATCTTTTTCCATCAAAACATTTGATAAAGCAGCGCCGTAATCCAGAACCTGCTGTCGAGTCAATCCGTTTTCTGTACGTTGGGTACGATTCCCCTGACCGTCATAGGTGAATTGGATCTGATCGCCGGATTCCTGATAAGATGTGAGACGATCCTCGTAATCATAAGTAAAATCCTTGCCGCCGCCATCAATGAGATTACCATTGCTGTTATAGGTATAGATCGTATTGGTTGAGGTATTATCATCTATAGAATCGCTGTTAACCCTTTCCAGACGATCAGAAGCATCATGATTACGATCTTGTAAGTGAAAGTTTGTATTTACCGGACTTATGCCGGTAACAAAGTCGTCTGCTGTCTTAAAGCCTAGTTCATTGCGGGTGATTACCCTGTTTACAAATGGAGCGGCTGCCCCGGTGACATCTTTTTCACAATTAGAATCCATAGTTTTCAACGATAAAATTCCATACTAAAATTCGGCCCACGAATT
>JAJFLO010000545.1 GCA_021772675.1 Verrucomicrobiota bacterium
CGCGTCCCCTTTCTGCCTTCACTTTTTCCTTTTCCCGCCCCCCATCCCCTCCCTCCCCTTGCTTCACCCCCCCGAAAAAACGAAAAACCGCCGAAAGAGGCTGGCATCCATAGGATTGGGGCGGATAAGGGGCATCTTTCGACGATGACCACTAAGTCAATACCTACGAGGTATTAACGTGAGCGATCACCACCGAAACCTAACCCTCATGCGCTCCCAACGCGGTTCGCGAGACCTTTTCGAACGGGGTCTAGTTAATGTCCGCCTTCTTTTGTTCCTTATGTCGCTTCTGGCAGTCTTTACAGATGCAGTCGCGATAACCTTGTCCCGAGAATCTCTAATTCAAACGTCCGCGATCACAGATTCAGCACCATTTATCGATTGACATACTTTGATTTTCCACCGTTCAGGTTTAAATTAAAACGTACTGACCCACTTTCTATAAGCGGCAATCCACTCGGCACCTTCGGGCGGCGATGGCGGCAGCGGCAGGTCTGCAAGCCGGACTTTCTGATGAATACCGTTGCGAGAGCAGATGGCTACAATCTCATGCTCCCCGACGAGGTCTATGTCTTCAACGGTGACTATGACATCCAACATCTTGGTTTCGAAAGGGAAAGCCACGCTTTCTTCGATCATCGTGTAGAGCCCGGTGGCCTGTTCCGAGTCGTTATAACAATCCACAGTTGCTTCTTCAATCAGTTCATCAAGCTTGCTATTCGAGTACTCCATGATTAACTCCTTCTGATACGTTCAAGGTTGTTCAGATAAAGATTTATCGGAGTAAAGGCGCACTCCGATGACAGTTCCGGTATTGGTTGCCTGATTTACAAATTCTTCGATGCGCTGGATATCCAATCATTCTATTTTAGAAAGAAATTCCCACTGATCCGGATATGGTTCGAGATCAGCATCGACAAATACACGATTACCTAAGTTTCGAGACATCTTTTGAAGTGGCAGGGCAATCAGGTTTCCAAAACCCCCTTTTGGCATGGTGTCTTGATTAGGAAATAGTCGGTCATATGAATCAATACCTAACCGGGGATGTTGTTCCATGGTTTTTGTCAGGATATATGATCCCAATTTTCTTGGCTGGTGTGTGCTGATTGGTTGGTTGAAAAACATCCAGACATGGGCTCCATTTCCGGATCGAGAACGCTCGATATATGCCGGTAATGATAATGACTGGCATGTCTTATGGAATTCCAATACATCCGTTTGCCAGCTTGATTTGTCAAAGTCGACTGTGAGGAACAAGGAAGTTTCATCAATCAACAGCGGGTAAATACCAATCGTTTTCCTACCCATTAGATGGTCTCGGATTACTTCTATTGTTAACGGTACAAATTTCCGTTCACTTTTACTGATGTTTTTTCTCCAATCCTCATTGCAAACCGGCGAATATCCTGATTTTCCTTCACGTCCAATCCACCGTTGAGCATAGACGTCATCGCGCCCACGAAAAAGTGATATTTTTTGTTCTGGATGAGATCCGTTTGTAACATCTTTGAGAAGAGAATCACAATTCGTTGATTTTATTAACTGGTTATAACCATTAGTTTTAGATTGAATTCCAGTTTGAAGATTGTCATACACCTTCCCGTGAATTTTTTCTTGGTTTATTAACATAGATTCTAGTTTATTGATTTCTATTCCGAATTTTTCATATTCAGCTTGTGCCTGGTATAAACGGATTTGGATTTCATTTTCCGTTAAATTATTCATGGAAGTAAACTCATTAAGAATTGCAAAAACCTAGTTGCGTTTAATAGTAACTAAACTCTGGAGGTTGATAATAAAAGTCAAGTGGAAGGTTTTATTAATTTTTATATTAATCACCATTAATTAAAGTTTATCGTCAATTCGTAAAAATATATTGAGGAATTTAGTCTCCTATTATCGGAGGTGGAGGAGGCTTCCGTTTGGAATTCAAAGAAAATCTTTCACGCTTATAGACCGTGAATTTGTGGCATTTGCAAATACATCTGGTGGTCGGGTAATTTTAGGGGGCAAAGATGACGGCGTTTTGGTTGGCGGGACGATTTCAAATCAATTGAAATCGCAGCTTCAAGATATTGCACATAATTGTGAATCAGAGATTAGCATCAAAATAGGAGAATTTGATGGTGCTTTGATAATTGAAATACAGGAAGGAATCGATAAACCCTACAAATGCGGATCCGGATTTCATACAAGAATTGGTCCGAATTCTCAGGAACTCATACGTCAACAAATTATTGAATTTTTACAGAATGAAGGTCGAATTCGCTATGATGAGCAACTAACCTGAATAATTCATCAGTATTCTGCTGCGAGTCCTAATCTCTGCTCAAATAAGCCGATTAACTCAATTTTACATCTCAGTGAATGAAAATTCACTTTCATTGTGATATTTTCTCTAATCAATTTATTATGAGCGAGTTAAGTGCTCTCGCGACGAATCGCATAAATTAATCAGGCTAAGGCCTGACTTCCATTTTAATGAAGCGTACGATCCTTCGCTTCTTGCTCGGTTTTTGAAACGCTCGGGTATTTCAACAGAGTTGGATGATATTAGCGTACTTCATAATCTGGGCACATTAGAAATTGTTGATAAAAAGCCTGTATTTAGTTTCTGAACAGACACTATATAAGGGCTCACAAATAAATAACTTGGATAATTTCGCGCTCAGATTTATGTCAGATTTGGGCGATCTGAATGGCGAAAAGCAGCAGGAATATTGCAATATTTCAATGTTTTTCGTCATTTGGATCGGACATAGATGACGTGAAG
>JAJFLO010000546.1 GCA_021772675.1 Verrucomicrobiota bacterium
GTTTTGGGTCAGATTTTATTTCGTTGACCGAAAACAATCACAGGAATAGCGAGCTATTTCGAAGATTGTTTGACCGAGACGGGATAAAATCTGACCTAAAAATGAGATGTAAAAATGCCATTTTATTTTTGGGTGAACCCTAAACTCAATGGATAAAATAGAACAGTATACTAAGGATTTGGATGAAAACTTATTCAACCAAAATGAAATGATCTTTGATGCTGTGGTTAGAAATCTTGAGATTATTGGTGAAGCGTCAAAGCATGTGCCTCAAAATATAAGAGATAGTTTTCCCGAAATTCCCTGGAAACGAATGATTGGTTTGCGAAATTTAGTGATCCATGAATATTTTGGTGTAGATGTTCAAACGGTATGGCAAATTGTTTCTCGCAATATACCTGAAACAAAACCAGAACTTATCAAATTACTTCACAAAATAGATAAGATTTTATAATCAAGCATGACTGAAAGCCTAAGAATCTTAATCCTATCAGTATTGACATCTGTTACTGCATTTAGTCAACGACAGCAGGTTGTTGCTCCAAATTTGGTTGACATAATCTCACCGATAAATAGCCCGGTATCAATTACGGTGAACTATTCAACATTGAATCCGGAAAATGATCTGACAAACGGGCTGGGTTTGCAGATGCATTATGACTCAACGAAACTCAATTTCATTGATCTATCTAATGTATCAGCGAATGATCTTGTCCAGTTAGATGACACTCAAGTTGATGCAGATAATGATGACAACGATACAGACACCGACAAGTTTGTCTTAATTGCCTGGATCAATGATGACAACAGTTGGTCAGGGGTAAGTGAGTTGTTTACCGCTGAATTTCAAACATTGTTTGCCTCCAATGAAACAACCAATATCAATTTTACGGCATCATCACGGGCTGTTGCGTGGGATCCTGATACGCAAACGGGAAGTCGGTACGAATTTTCATCACAGTCCGTGCGGATCGCTGAAGGTAATTTGACGCAAACCATTCATCTTAAAGCGGGATGGAATCAGATCGGCTTCAATATTCGCCCGGATGATACCACTGTAAATGGCATTTTGGGAGACGCGATATCAGCTAATATAGTGAAGGGAATCGTAGGGCAGGGCAAGCAATTTAATGCTGCTGCCGGTGGGGTGTCCGATCCACCCAATAATTTAGCCGCATTTGTTGATGGTTTCGGATATTGGATAAATATGTCTGATGGTACTACTCTGGAATTAACTGGTGACCTAGCAAATCCTGCAACCCAAATACAGTTAAGTGCAGGTTGGAATCATGTTGGTTTTATATTTCAAAAGGAAGTGGCAATTGATACTGCCTTGTTGGATTTATTGAATACTAACAATCTGTTAAAAGTCATTGGTGATGGCAAGAATTTTGATCCCCTTCTTCCTGATAATTTGAATACCTTAAAAATGTTGAAGCCAGGAAATGGATATTGGATTAAAGTTAAAATAGCTGATATTCTAATTTTTAGACAATAGAGCCACTTGCAAAACTCTTCCTGGCCGGATTTCGGCGCAAGACGCTCAATAATAAACTTAATTTAATTTCTGGACGGAAAGACTTGGTGTGGATGAAGAAGACCCAATCGTGGATTAAAAGTGAAAATAGAAAAGTGCCCTCGGATGAGACAATTTAGAGGAATTTTGAGTCTTGTATGGCAAGTTCCACTGACTACGCTTTCCTTTTTGTTTTATCGCGTTACGAGATGTGGAATACGATGTTTGGTGCGTTTTATTACCAAACAAAAAAACGCGAATAACAAAGATATTCGCTGGGTCACTGTATCCGAGATTTTAATGGGGCGGTTCGGACTTCCTCACGCTATGGTGACAGGGCCTCGCTGGAATTGTCATGCAGTGCTCGGAGCAGCCGGTCCATTGAAGGTTCGCTCAAGTATCGAGGTAGACATTGAAACAGCCAATCAATCGGCTCGCGAATGGACGCTGGTAATTTACGATCAGCACACCGAGACACGATCTTTCTTAGGTTCAAGGGATCTCAAATCTGACAAAAAATCAAAAGAAATACAAGTAAAACCGGGTATTTATGTGCTCCTTTTACGGTATTATCATTGTCACGAAGAGAGCAGGTTGCCAGCGATAAAAGTGGACGGGGTTGAGCAAGTACCAGCAAGAAACAATAGTGATGAGTGGCAGGCTTATCAGGCAGTTCTGGAAAAATACCGAAATTATCGGGGATGGTTTTATTATGCGCTTCATTATTATGTTTTTAATCTTTTACAATGGCGATCCGGATTATCAGCATCTTTCGTTCGCAAAGAATTCCTGCCTGTAGGGAACCCCGAGACCCATTTTCTCTATGGAATCGCCCGAAAAGGGGAACATCTGGCAGTTGACATTAATCCGGGATTACTTGATCAAGTGTGTGTCTATATTACGTTTGATAATAAACACAGCTTTCCAGTATTCTGGGAGGAAATAACCAATGAGAAATACGAAAGCCAAGTTGTCCCTTGCGACGGTTATTACTTGATAAGGGTGCACCAGAAGGAGAACAGTGATTGCCAGGAGTTGCACCAACAGGTCCGTTGTAACGTTTTATCTTAGTTATTGAGTTACTGAATGAATTGAAGTAATATGCTTATCAAATTATACGAGGAACCGCATGAAGAATAATTCAGGCTAACGGACTGAATAATAATAATTTTTCGTATAGGTAGTGTATTATAAGTTGTTACAATTATGAAAAAAGTGCATATTCAGTGAAACCATTATCATGGAGGAGCGTGTCTAGTTTGTAGTCCCGCTTCAGGCGGAAACCTGAACGATGCTTCAGCGAGGACATTCCATCATAGGAGATCGCTGAAGCTCTCCTGAAACTTCCGCCTGAAGGCGGGACTACGAACGAGCTGCAATTAAATTTATTGCATAAGAGGTTCGGAGTACAGTTCCGCTTGTGAGCAGGATTGATTTTGTCTATTATTGCGATAGGAAAGGCCGGCGGGGCCGGTTAAATTTTCTGAATTGTTCTAGTTGCACTTCTTCTCTTGTAATGGACATGAGCACTCGCAATCGTCTTTCAGTTAGAAATTCTCTAAACTCCTGATTGTCATGTGACTGAATAAACTCAAGAATTTACGGCAACAACTTGAGTATATTTAATCTGATTTTTTCTCCACGAATTACGAAAGATTCACCGTTCCGGCCGCCATGCGGGACTAACCTGATTAATTCACGCTATTTCTACTATGAGCACATATTTTGCTTCATATAAAAGACTAGTGAAGAGCTGGAAAACTCGAAATTGTATACTATTTCTGCATCCTCCAAACCTCCATAAATCATTGATCTAAAGTAAACTTAGGGCTCACAAATAAATAACTTGGATAATTTCGCGCTCAGATTTATGTCAGGTTTGGGCGATCTGAATTGCGAAAAGCAGCAGGGATATTGCAATATTTCAATGTTTTTCGTCATTTGGATCGGACAATAGATGACGTGAAGATAAGATGCGAAAAATCCAAGTTATTTATTTGTGAGCCCTAAGCACTCTCGTGACGAAAATGCATGAATTAATCAGGTTAATCCATGGAATGGATTAGCAGTTGTGATGAATTCGAGAGAATTCAAATTGTTCATCAATTTGTGTTTTGGTTGAATGTGGATATTGATTAACAATTTCGGCATAGGCTTTCGCTTCAGAGTTCGTATTCAAAATGTGAGTGGCAGATAGTAAATCGTTCGCCGTGGCAAATGAATAACATATTGCCCAACCTGGAATTACCGCGCTACTTTTACTTCAACTCAGAAATTTCAGGAACCACTCACATTTTGAATACGGACTCTTGCTTCATCTACGACATTGACCTTTCTCGATGTTGTGGGAACAACTCGATGAAACGTGTATAAATGGCAAAGCCAAAAAACTCTGACGCCGGCCAAAGGACGCGGATTTTTAGAAAAATATTAAAATGATTTAAGTTTAAACCACACTATATGTCACTAAATTAGTGATATGCTTAAAAATCAATTTCTAAAAACCATGGGCTTTTCGAGCCTGGTACATCGTTACGGGTTTTATCCTCTGGAATATCTTTTAAAGAGCGTGTACCAAATCTTTGAATGTCATTTATTCTTACTGCTCCTATCTCTAATCCCTTTGAGCATTTGGAATGTTTCTGCCATTGAGGTAGAATATCCTGCTGGAGTAGACAGACACTTAAATGCGGATGATTTTTTTAGACACTCGAATAAAACCAACCGCTATGATGAATTATGGTTCTATGCATTTGTTTTTGACAGCGGTGAAAAAGCCTATGTAAGTTTCTCAATCATGAATCCTCCTCTCATTGAAGGTAAATGCGGCGCCGATATATCGATATTTAATTTTGAGGGGAAGAATTATTCAGTTGCACGGGGTTTTTTACAGTCAGAACTTCGAGAATACAGATCTCGAAATACAATCAAAATTGCCGACAGTTTTTTTATGAAATCTTTACCTGGATCTAGCCATCGCATCCACTATGAAACAGCCAAAAACGAGGGATATATTCTTGACATGGAATTTACAACAGCAATCGCAGGCAAAGTACGTGGAGATGGCATATTCAGATTGGGAAAAACCCGCTATGCCCAGTATATCCATATTCCCTACGGCAAAGTGACAGGATCACTTAAAATAGGCAATGTTTCGAAATCAGTGACCGGTTATGGATATATGGAACATTCATGGCAAAACGTAATGGTTTCAAAACTTGCCTCTCACTCGATACAATTACTGAATTCAGGAAGTATGCCAATTGGTCGAACCATTATTGGTTCAAAATCCTATTCAGCTAAGCCGTTTGGGTACTCCTTAGATATATCTTCAGGAGTTGCAAAGGTTGTTTTTCCTAAAACGGTTCGAGGAGATGATGGTATCCTAACCCATGGGGCATCAGCTCCTGGAAAATACCACATTAACTGGGACGCGCCGTCATTAGCTCCAAGTGTTGTTTATCGCAATGATCAGCAAAAATATTCGGCTTTGTCAACTATTGATGGCTTCTTAAAGAAAAAAGTTGCCAAGATTGCAATGGGAGGAGAGATCGTATTTCTTCGAGGCCAGATTGACGCAAAGGCAGGAAATATAGATTATAACATAATGGCTATTGAGTGACAATTTAGGAAGACCATAGAGCCTCTTGCAAAAGTCTATTTTAGCCGCGTTGCGAGCGCATGTTCGTTAGGTTTGTCAGATGTTCAATTATGTGCATACCAAAAGGTATGTACTGATTTATCATCTGACAAAAATGACGATCATCCGTCGCAACCCTCTGGGCGACAATCTCATTTGCCTCACAGTCAATTTTGAGAAATGGGTACGATGCGTATGCATCGCACGCAACTTCTCAAAATCACCTGTGCATCCAAAATAGAATGACGCGCGGCCAAATATACTCTTGCAAGAGGCTCCATATACACAGAATTATCCATCATGAGAATCCAATTATCGCATCGCCCTATTCAAATTTAATCAGTGGACTGTTTTCAGTGAGTTTATCTAAAAAACATATAAAAAATTCGTTGATAAACGTTCTATCAACAGTCGCTTGTCTTCTGATAAAATTGCGCTATAGGGTAACCTTAATAGGTATCGAAAAAATCCCGAAGTCCTCAAAAGGCTTATTATTCCTGCCCAATCATCCCGCGGAAATTGATCCATTTATTATCGGATCCTGTCTATGGAAAAAATATCATCCCCGACCGGTTGTTGCAGAAACATTTTATTATATGCCGTTTATCGGTAATATCATGAGAATGATAAATGGTTTTCCAATCCCGGATATGTCAGTCGATACCGGTACATACAGAAAACAGCGTATCGATAATTCGTTGGATGCTGTCTGCGCGGCGCTTCAATCCGGAGACTCGATTATTTTGTACCCATCCGGGACATTAATGAGTTCCGGCTGCGAAAAAATCGGAGGTGCGTCAGGATTTTATCGACTACTTCAGCAATCTGACACGTTTGACATAGTGTTGGTGCGAACTCGGGGGTTATGGGGCAGTTCATTTTCGACAGCACAAACAATGGGTAGCTCTCCTGATTTTAAGCAGGTATGCAGACATGCGGCTATCGTTCTTCTAAAAAATTTAATTCTGTTCACCCCACGGAGAAAGGTCACTGTAGAATTTGCCACATTAGAAAAACCACTAACCCGGGAAATCGGTCATTTTGAGGTCAATTCCGTACTTGAGGATTTTTATAATAGCAAGGGAGGAGAACCTCTGAGTCTCGTTTCCTATAGCTTTTTGACCCATGATGTCCCAAAAATAAGAAGACCGCGTAAAATACATCATGCAAACATCGATCATCTGCCTACGGAAATCGTTTCCGCAATTACAGCATCGTTTACGAAGGAGTTCAAACTCCAAAAACCGGTCTCATTGGATATGAAGTTATCCGGTGATTTGGGAATGGATTCAATCATGATATCCGAGATTCCCCGTTGGCTTAATGCAGAATATGACGTTGCCGATGTCACCGTCAACGAACTCGGAACGGTTGCCGATGTCGCGGCGTTTGCCGCAGGTGCGAGTAAACCTGTTCTCGAGGTAGAAAAATCGATTTCGGCAATATGGAACACTTCAAATCGCCCCGTGCCGTCCCGGCCGTCAGGTTTAACAATTCAGGAATGTTTTCTACGAAAGTGCGACGAGATGAAATATTCGGTTGCTATGGCCGATGAAATTGCAGGGGTATTAACATGGTCAAAATTAAAACTGGCTGCATTGATATTTGCAAAAATCATACGGGATTATCCTGGCAGGTATATCGGGGTCATGTTACCGTCATCGGTTATTGTCACCATAATTATTTTCGGGGTCTTACTCGCACGAAAAGTACCGGTAATGTTAAACTGGACGGTTGGCCGTCGAAACCTTGAGGACGCTTGTAGTATGACGTCGGTTGAAGTTGTCATTACTTCGAAAAAATTTCTTGACAAACTCACTGATGTTAATTTCGGCAATGTCGAGGACTATTTTGTATTTGTCGAAGATATTCGTAATGAGAAAATTCGCCCGATCAATAAATTTATGGCTTTGATACAAGCGAAACAATCGGCAGACACACTGATAAAAAAACTAGATCTGACTTCGATTTCCGGATCGGATCAAGCCGTGGTTCTTTTTACCAGCGGTTCCGAATCATCCCCGAAAGGTGTACCCCTGTCCCATACCAATATTTTATCGATGCTGCAGCCGGCAGTTGAAGTGTTAGCTTTAAATGAAAACTCGACCATGTATAGTTTTCTGCCGCCATTCCATTCATTCGGATTTACGGTTACTACGATGCTTCCACTTATTTTTGGAATTAAGGTCGCTTTTCATCCAAATCCGACGGAAGGCCGGCGTCTTGCTCGCGGTTGTAAATACTATGGTATAACCATTCTTTTCGGAACACCGGCGTTTATAAACGGGATTTTCAAAGGCGCAACGAATGGCCAGCTTGATTCACTGAAGTGCATCCTTTGTGGGGGAGACATGCTACCTGAAGATGTGCGAACAGAAGTGGAGCGACTGACGAACCTGATGATACTCGAAGGATACGGCGTTACAGAATGTTCACCGGCTATTTCACTAAATTGGCCGGGTGAAGAGCGAGACGGTGTCGGACGTCCCTTGCCAGGAGTAAAATTGAAGATTGTCGATATTGATTCATATTCACCGTTAAAACAAGGTGAACAAGGTTTAATACTAGTATGCGGACCGAACGTCTTCTCGTCGTACATCGGAAAGGGCATCAACCCGTTTGTCGAAATAGATGGGCAGCGTTGGTACAATACCGGCGATCTCGGTTATCTAACAAAACAAGGCGCTCTCGTGCTTTCCGGAAGGTTGAAACGCTTTGTTAAAATTAGCGGTGAAATGATCAGTTTGCCGGCGATAGAATCGATTCTGGCACAACATTGGCCGCCTAGCGAGGATGGCCCAGTGATTGCGGTGGAGGCGTTGGAAAACGCAAACGCCCGTCCTGAAATATGGTTGGTTGCGTCTTACACTATTAACATTGAGGACGCTAACAGAATCTTGAAAGAATCCGGAGCGAGCAATTTATTACGCATAAACAAGGTGATGCATGTCGACAAAATTCCCACACTTGGGAACGGAAAGACGAATTACCCAGAATTAAAGCAAAGAATGAGTAAACATGTTGATGTGATCGGTGTATAAGTAAGGTTATTGGTTTAAGAGTAAATTCGAATGTACTGTGCGGCCTCGATTAGGACAACACTAATCTTCTAATCTTGGTGTCAGGTGTCAGGTGTCAGGTGTCAATAAAACGAAAACTCCGAACAACCTGATCTGAACCCTGAACCCTGAATCCTGAACACTGAACACTGAATCCTGAACACTGAACACTGAACACTGAACACTGAAACCTGAATCCTGAACACTGAACACTGAACACTGAACACTGAACACCGAATCTTTAAGTTTCAAAGATGTAAACATATTACGGAAAATTTCGATGAATAATGGAAAAAACAATGGAAGTGTGATTGTACAGGACGTCAATCATAGTTATGGCGAGGGTGAAAGTTGCAAGCAGGTCCTGTTCGATATAAACCTGCGCATCAACATCGGCGAGATTGTCATCATGGTAGGCCCTTCTGGTTCCGGTAAGACGACACTGCTAACCTTGATCGGTGCATTGCGTTCAATCCAAAATGGAGGCATATCGTTTTTTGATAAAGACTTGCACGTCTTAAAACAGTGGGAGCAAGTCAAGGTGCGTGAAAATATCGGTTTTATATTTCAGGCGCATAATTTGTTCGATAGTTTGACCGCGATTGAGAATGTTTTAATCGCTTTGGAAAACGCAAAGATATCTCGCGCAGCCAAACGAAAAAAAGCCGAAACACTTTTGAAAAAATTGGGATTGGGCGATCGCATGTATTATAAACCGGCAAAGCTTTCCGGCGGTCAACGGCAACGCGTGGCCATTGCGCGTGCTTTGGTGAATGAGCCCAAATTAATATTGGCTGACGAGCCCACTGCAGCCCTGGATAAAGATACCGGGGCGGACGTAATCAACCTATTTAAATCCCTGGTCGAAAATAACAAATGTGCGATCATCATTGTGACTCACGACAATAGAATATTAGATGCTGCCGATCGGATTGTTAATATGGTCGATGGCGCGATCGTATCCGATGTCAACGTTAAAGAAACACAATATATTTGTCAATTTCTTAAATCGTGCAAGCTATTTAAGGATCGGCCATCAGAACATCTTTTTGAAATTTCTCAGAAAATGCAATCCGAAAGCTGTGGAATTGGAGATACTATTTTTCGACAAGGAGACATCGGCACTAAATTTTATTTGATCCGATCTGGGAAAGTCGAAATTCTGCAAATGCATAACCAGAAAGAACGTACTATTAACCAACTGGAAAGCGGCGCTTTTTTTGGAGAAATTGCATTAATGAGAGAAGAACCTCGCAATGCGACAATACGAGCCCTGGAGCCAACGGAAATATTAACACTTTCGAAAAATGATTTTATTGATTCCATTAAGAAATCGCCATCTCTGAAAGATCAGATCAACAAGATCATAGTTACCAGAGGTTAGGGCTCACAAATAAATAACTTGGATAATTTCGCGCTCAGATTTATGTCAGATTTGGGCGATCTGAATGGCGAAAAGCAGCAGGAATATTGCAATATTTCAATGTTTTTCGTCATTTGGATCGGACATAGATGACGTGAAG
>JAJFLO010000547.1 GCA_021772675.1 Verrucomicrobiota bacterium
TTCGTTTGCATGGAAGTAAGTCGATCCGAGGATCGACGTCTTCTACGCAAATGAAATTCTGCAAGAAATGCCCGCCCTTTGGGTTGTCTGTACAGGCGGATTTGCATCCTTAGAAGATCGGGGAGTACCTCAGTACGCCTCAATCCTCCAAAGATACAACTCCATCCAGTACAGACAATGCACACCCGAAGGACTTACGCCGAGCTTATCTAGGGTTTTAAGAAAATACGAAATGCTATGAGCCAGCGGCTTTCATGGTTCACGACAGACTATCCAAGGGAATGCTCGAAAATCAGTATCGAACGTGATGATTTCATCAACGCCGTGCTCTTTCATAAGGACGGCGATATGGAAGTCGTGCAAAATATTGCCAGATAAACGATGAACCTGATTTCGACACTCGTCTACTACTGTGTGATGTATGTTGGTTTCTGTGATTAGTACGCATTTGTTGTCAGCAAGCAGTTCGGTAATGAATCCATATCCCTGATCGAAGCTTAGAGATTTTGAAAAGACCTTTTTATGTGTCGCGACTCTGAAAAATTCATAAATGATTCCCCAAGTCAGCCCCCAATTTTCGTTTCCTGCGATATATGATTCCAGTGCTTTCTTTGACCTCTTATGGTCATTGGAGTCGTTGTTAACGGCATGCAGCAAGACATTTGTATCGACGATAAACATTAATCGTCCATCACCGTAAAAAGTTCTTCACGATTGTTGATATTAATGCTTGGTTGTCCCATTGAAAAAGTATTGATCGAAAATTTTCTATTTTTTCTATTCTTTCGATTATCTTCTGCCAGCAATCGTAGCTCAAGAGCTTCCGAAATAAATTGGGACAACTGGATTCCTTTGAGTCTAGCCAATGCTTTTGCACGGGTGAAAATCGTATCTGGAATAATAATTGTAGTTCTCATCTTGTTTTCTTTGCGGCCTTTATTTATTTGATATGTATAAGCATATATTAAATATGTTAAAATGTCAATTCAATCCTTGATTGATTCCTATTTGAGGCTCTTGCAAAAGTTCCTGCGGGGTTGGCAGCGTGGTACAGGTTATTTTTCAATTATTAAAATGATGTAATTGTTGTAAGCCAAGACGCAAAGTCGCAAAGGTTGCTTTATAATACCGATATGTCACTTATTGAAATTGAAAATTTAAGAACGTGGTTTCCGGTGCGACAAGGAATTCTGTCGAAAACGGTTGGGTATATCAAGGCCGTGAATGGCGTTTCATTATCTCTTGAACAAGGAGAGACTCTAGGGTTGGTTGGAGAATCGGGATGTGGCAAAACCACACTTGGACGAACATTAATGCAACTGGAGGAGAAAAAGGACGGTACCGTAAAATTTGAGGGCGATGATATTCACGGACTGAAAAGGGATCAAAAACGGGAGATTCGAAAACGGATGCAAATGATTTTTCAGGATCCGTTTTCATCGTTGAACCCGCGGATGACCATTCTGGATATTTTGACGGAAGGTATGCTTCATCATAAGATGATTAAAAAGGAAGAAAAGAAAGAAGCGGCGGTTCGGTTGATGACTGAAGTTGGCTTAGATGAAAATGCGATTTATCGATACCCGCACGAATTTTCGGGTGGTCAACGGCAACGAATCTGTGTTGCCAGAGCGATTTCATTGAAACCGGATTTCATGGTTTGTGATGAAGCTGTGAGTGCTTTGGATGTTTCTGTTCAGGCACAGGTCATTAATTTGTTAATGGATCTGAGGGATAAATACGAGCTTTCATATTTGTTCATTTCCCACGACCTGACGGTTGTCCGACATATATCGAATCGGGTGGCCGTTATGTATTTGGGGGTGATTGTGGAGGAGGGGAGTGCAAGTGCTATCATTGATAATCCGAAACATCCCTACACTCAGGCTCTGATTAATTCGGTTCCAGTGCCATTTTCCGAAAAAAAGAAACGTTTTGTCCTTTCGGGTGAGATTCCATCACTACTCAATCCGCCATCGGGTTGTCCGTTCCATACTCGCTGCCCTGAAGTAATGGATAAATGTAAGGAAACAGTTCCTGAAATGAAAAAAGTAGACAATCGAATTGCCCGATGTTATTTGTATGATTAAGGACCCACATTTTGGGGTTCATTTTTAGGTAACTCGGTCATTCCTGACTGAGACACGTCGGGATTTGCGCAGCCAGGAATGACCGCGTTACTCAGCTCTAACTGAAATTTAGGCATAATTGATTAGCAAACTAAAAATGAACTCAAAAAATGGGAGTTAAGAGATTTTGCCCATCCGCCTACGTTCTACGTAACTACGGCGAGACAAGCGGAATCACGCGAATTTCACGAATAAAATTATTTTACCACGGATCAACTTAGCGCGGCCAAACCGCAACCAAAATTTAACTTAGCCACGGATTTTCACGGATCGACACGGATAAAAACGAATCTCTATTCGCTGAAAGGATACTGTTGGAAGTGTCAATTATACTGATAAACTGCAATTAATAGTATAGGAATTTGTATTCTAAGTCATTCTAATTTCAGATTTTAAATAAATTTTACAGAATCTCTTGATAAGGAGTGTGTGTTGGTTTGTAGTTCCGTCTTCAGGCGGAAGTTTTACCGACGCTTCAGCGAGTGCGTGC
>JAJFLO010000548.1 GCA_021772675.1 Verrucomicrobiota bacterium
AATGTTTAGAACAATGCTCGGTGAATCTTTGATATTGTATGCCACAAATGGAACCGACCAAGCATTACCTGACGAGCATCGAAATGAACGCTTGGCAGCATGAGGTCCACCTCAAAAATGAACTGCAAAACTTGAGTTAAAAGATATTATTTGGGAATTATCTTTTTCCCAATAACTGTGATTTCTCGCCCTAATCCGATATCCGCTAACTGATTATAAATTTCTCGTTTAAACTTAGTTTTCTTGGTTTTTGCCATGGCAATATCAAAATTTTTCCGTTTAGCATGAATTTCTCGACCTAACTTGTTGTTGCCGATGTAATCATCACCCATTAATAAAAATAGCTCTATAGGAAAGTTAGACGTTCGGTAAATGACTTCTAACCCGATTGAATTCATCAACCTGGATAACGAATTAAAATTAAAATAGTTAATGTGATCCTTTGGAACCACCCACCAAGGTTCTTTGTCCAGATAATTACAAGCGATTTCTTGTAAAGGATTAAAGTCATTAGGAACTGAAACTGATATTAATCCTGACGGATTAAGAATCTCAAAAGAAAATGATAATAATTGACGAGGATTCGTAATATGCTCTAATACTTTGTTCAGGTGTATTATATCAAAACAACCAAAATTCTTGTAATTCTCATAAGAAAAAGGTTGATTAATAATATTTAGATTTAATTCTTGACTAGAAAATTCATATGCAGGACGACCTGGTTCAAAACCGAGAACATCCCAGCCACGTTCCACTCCCGTTTTTAAAAAATATCCTGGTCCAGATCCGATGTCCAAAATCCTTTTGTTTTTCTTGCTGATTTGCTGATCAAAAATATCATATTTCTCATTATACTCAATTTCACCCCACTCTATATCTTCTGTGTGATGCTTAATATAATGATCAGCATTCAGATAAAATTCTTCCTGATAGTATTGATCCAATTCTTTTGCATCAATTAAGGGAATAATGTGTTTAAATAAACAGGACTCGCAATCTATAACATCAAAATCTTCTTTAGAATTAACAATTTCACCACTATGATTCTTCCAGCTTTTTTTCATTTTATCCATTTATACTGCAAGCAGTAAGTTTTTCGACATTCGTTTGTCAATTTAGGCAGTGATTTTACAGAAACCTGTCGAAAACCTGATGGCTTTCGGTATATGCTATAATTTATGAGATTCAAAGTGACCCTTTGGTGTCAATTTTTTGATATCTTATGAGCTTATATTTAATTAGTCTATTTTTTCAAATTGTTGCTCAATCGTCCAACTTATTTTTTAAGTTTCGCGCAATTCAATTCAAGATTAATGGCCTACTTTAGAGCAACTTCGCTCAAAAGACCTTCCAAACAAAAAATTACCTATGCAGATATTAATGTTAAAAATTATCTCTGATGGGCTTAAGTGGTCTTAACCCATCAATGGGGTCGGCTCGCCAACTTCGATCTGGCAATTCAGAAGGCGATGGATTAAATGTCCCGTTTCCATCTGCACTGAATCCAGTATTTATTGTTTTGATTACAGTCTCAATCTGGTCAGGCAGCCAGCAATGACCTGTTGAAAATTCTTCACCAACACCATCAAGATCAAGATGAAATTCAATAAATTTAACCTCGTAAGTAAAAACTGCTCGATAAATAACGGCGGGAGATACTGTGTGATCTGACCATCCGACATTGATATTTACTGGTTTATTAGATTTGAGTTGGTGACAATTATTATTTAATTTTCCAATTTCATTTTTCAGAGTTACAATTGCCTGAAGGTTGGATTCGCTTGCTGGCGTAGGGTAGGCGCTGTTGCAGTGCAATACGTTTATGTCACTACATCCGTATTGTTTCAAACAAGTTATTGCTGAAACGACTTCATCCATTGTGGCCATTCCTGTTGAAAACATGACAGGTTTATTTGTTGTAGCGCATTTTTTAAAGAGGTCATGCCAAAGTAATTCATATGATGCGATCTTGAAAAAATCCAAATAGGGATAGAGTTCATCGACCGCGTCAAGGTAAAATGGAGTACATGAAAATTTTATTTTCCTCTTTTTGCACCGTTTTGAAATTTCCGATAGATAGGATACCGGAAGTTCCCATTTTTTTCTTTCGCGGTGTTTTGGACTTTTTTCAAGTATTTCAGGCGCGAAGAGTTCTTCTAATTTAAAAAGCTGAAATTTTACAGCATCACAACCGATATCAGCAGCGACGTCAACAAATTCGAGACACCGTTGCAAATCTTGATTGTGATTACTCGAAACCTCTGCGATGAATGAGGGTTTATTCATAGAACTCCTTTATGGTAGATATGATGTAATCAATTTCATTTTTACTTAATCCGGGAAAGATAGGGAGGATTAAACATTCCTTAATATATGTTTCTGCAATGGGGAAATCGTTCTCCTTAAATCCAAACTGATTTCGATAAAATGACTGCAAATGAACCGGGATATACATGGCATGAGCTATAATATTTTTGGAGCGAAGGAATAAAAGAAGATCATTTCGGGATAATGTGCGAAGAACATATAAATGCCAGCACGATCTGAATCCTTCTTTTTCAATAGGTATGATCAAATCACCAACTCCCGAAAGTTGTTCGTTATAGTAATTCCAAATCTCCCTTCTTTTTTCAACAAATGACGCAAGCTTTTTTAATTGTACCAGGCCAATAGCACACTGAATATCTGTAATACGATAGTTATATCCCAAGCATTGCATTTCATAATACCAAGGTGCCTGATGTGATTCGATATCTAAAAAGTTGAGTGTTTGACCTTCAAAATCAGTATGATTTTTAGTCATGCCGTGATTCCGAAGCATACGGCATTTTTCTGCGAGTTTTTCGTCGTTTGTCAGGACCATACCTCCTTCTCCAGTCGTCATCGTTTTGATTGGATGGAAGCTGAAAGTCGTCAGGTGAGAATGTGAGCATGATCCCACTTTATGCCATTTTCCATGTTGATCTTGCCACTCTGATCCAATGGCGTGGGCTGCATCCTCTATTACAAATAACTTTGAATCTTGTGCGATGTTCCATATTTCATCCATTTCGCATGGATGCCCGGAGAAATGAACAGGGATAATGACCTTTGTTTTTGAGTTGATTTTCTGTTTGATTTTATCTGAATCGATGCAAAATGTGTCATGTTTGATGTCGGCAAAGTTGGGGGTGGCACCACAGTAAATAATGCAATTAGCAGAGGCTAAAAACGTATTTGGTGATGTTATCCCCTCATCTCCCTTTTTCAGCCCTGTTGATAGTGCGGCAATGTGCAGTGCTGCTGTGCCACTTGATACTGCAATAGCATATTTCGCCCCACAGTAGTCTGCAACTGCTTGTTCAAACTCAGCTATTTTAGGTCCCTGGGTGAGAAAGTCTGATGATAGCACATCAACGACAGCTTGAATTTCTTCATTAGCTATACTTTGATGACCATAGGGTATGGAGATATTTGAGATGCCTTGACTCACAAGTTAGATTTAAAACGATGGGTATAGCGGGGGAAATGCAAAATTGAAGGTTTATCTATACCGAACGCGATCAGGTTTTCGGTAGGTTTCTGTAAAATTGTTGCCTGAAATGAATAACGAATGTCGGAGAAAAACCTACTGCTTGCAGTATATTTATAATTTTGCTCAGTTGCTAAGCTAATTCAGGGTGTTCCTGTAGATAGTTTGCAATATAACCATTAAGTTCAGGTTCTGTTAACCACCAATCATTTGTATCACTCGCATACTTATATCCTGCGGGACATGTTTTCCCATAGTCACTTTTTGATTTTCCATCCCAGCCAATGACAAAATGGTCATCAAATTCACGAGTGATACGAGCGTCATCTTCACAAATCATGGTTTCATGTAGTTTTTCTCCTGGGCGAATCCCGGTAAATTCGAATTTACATTTTGGCGCGATTATTTTTGCTAAATCTACAATTTTCATACTGGGAATTTTGGGAACAAATACCTCTCGTCCTTCCATTCGGGCAAGACAATCGAGAACAAAATCAACACCTTGTTGAAGTGTTATCCAAAAGCGTGTCATTCTTTCATCGGTTATGGGAAGAACACCTGTTGCACGTTTTTGTATAAAGTAAGGGACGACTGAACCATTGCTGCCAAACACATTTCCATATCTGACGACAGAAAATTTAATATCTCGTGCCCCGGCATAAGATTTAGCCGCAGTGATAATTTTATCTGAGCATAATTTTGAGGCACCATATAGGTTAATGGGGCTGGCCGCTTTGTCTGTACTCAAAGCAATGACCTTTTCGACCCCGGTTTCAATTGCAGCCGTTACCACATTTATAGCTCCAATTACATTTGTCTTTACTGCTTCAATAGGATTATATTCACATACAGGCACATGTTTTAGAGCCGCTGCGTGTATGACTATATCGACTCCGGTAAATGCGTGGCGTAATCTTTCGATGTCTCTAATATCACCAATTAGATATCTTATTGGACTTTTGGCTTTCGCAGTATCATCTGGGAATTTCTGGCGCATTTCATATTGCTTCATTTCGTTTCGGCTTAAAACGATTAATTTTTTTGGCTTATATTTTTGCAATACGCTGGTGCAGAACATTTGACCAAATGACCCGGTTCCTCCGGTAACTAAAATAATTTTATCATTAAGCATAGTAAATAGGGTATATTTTTTGTTTTAACTTTTTAAGATAGCGATGCGATTAATTGGCACAAGGACTTAGCGTTTACGTTTTGTATAACAGGTCAATGATGTCAATGGCAAATATTTGCTCTACAATCTCGCACACTACGCCTTGACCACCATTGGTTTTAAGTAAAAATGTTGAGATTTCTATGATCTTTGGATGACTGTCGGCAGGGCAGGCTGAATACCCGCATGCTTGCATAACAGCGTAGTCATTCAGATCATTTCCAATGTAGAGTGTCTGACTAAGACTAAATTGCTTTTCTTCAGATAATGTATTTAAGGTTGCTAGTTTATCGCGAGTTCCCTGGTACGACTGTATCTTTAGTTTTTTACATCGGGCTTCAACGACTGGGTTAGTCTCGGTTGATAAAACGAATAACTTTAGATGAGTTTGTTTCAATGCATCAAAACTCAGTCCATCAGATCGACTACAACACACTGTTTCGTTTCCAGTCTGATCAACGTATACCTTATTGTCGGTAAGTACTCCATCGAAATCAAATACGACAGCTTCAAGGTTGTGGAAATTTAGTTCAGGTTTGTGCATTTATAAGACGAGTCGCTTTTCTTGAGAAACAGCTTCTGTAATAAGGGTGAAAAAGAACAAAAAAAATTAAACATGACGTTTTGGAGGGTCGATGTCCTCAGCGACCTAAACTTAACCGGCTTTGCCGGGGCTTTTTCCTGTAAGAATACAGGTGTCAGGTTTCAGGTGTCAGACGTTAAAGACATTCTAAAATTTCATAATAAGGATTGACCATTTCATGGACAGTAGAGGAGAATGACTTCGGAATCAACACAAAGTATTTCTCATTTAATTTTAACCCGCCACGGTGACACTGACACCTGAAACCTATTACCATTTAGCAACTTAAAATACAAATTCCTATACTATAAATTTAATCGTGATTCAGGATCGGTCGCTGAGGACATCGACCCTCCAAATTTCGTGCAAACTCTCAATTGAAGCATTAAAATTAAGTGCTGGGTAGAAGTGCTTCCAATTTATCAATGGATTCTAACAGTAATGTGGTATCCATTCCGAGAGCGAGGAATCCAATATCATTAAGACGATTGATATTAGCCTTTATGTCAAACTCCTTCACAATGTGGAATCCTAATTTTTCTCGTGGAATCAATTCCTCAATCTTATTTAAGGTCCTAAGATAATCAGGATTCGTAAATTCTCCAGCGCAGCCTAAACTTTTTGTTAAGTCATAAGGGCCAACCATAAAATAATCAAAAGGAAGTTTCGCGATATCATTGAGCTTTGTCACTGCATTGATATGCTCTATCTGAGCAATGATGACCGGTTTTGTTTGAGCTAAAGGTTGTTTTCCCCATTTATTCTCCCGGACGAGCCCACATCCGCGCTCAGGATATAACGTGTAATCGAATATGACTTCAGCCTGATTTACATCCTCAAAATTCGCAAATATTACCCCATCAGCCCCGGCGTCTAATACATGGGTTATGTTACTGCGATTGATATCCGCAAATCGTACAAAACACGTCTTCTTTGACAGCGTACATACCTGAATGCAACTGTATAAAGTTTCATTGGAAAATACACCATGTTCCAGATCTAATACCACGCCGTCAAATTTATTATAGGTAAGAAGCTCAGTGACTAATGGACTGGGGATTTGTTGCCAAACAAATTTCATTATCAGAGTTTTCTGCAAATTTTATTGGGTAATGCAAATTGTTTTGAGTTGCTTCAAATTGTGTATCAGCAATGGCGTCGTGAACCGGCTTTTCGTTTCTTAAGACCCGAATACAGTTTTCGACGGCAACCTTCTCCATTTGAAACCGGGTTTCTCGTGCAGATGCTGCTATATGAGCTGTCAAAATGACATTGTCAAGCTTCTTTAGTGGGCCATCGTAGGGCTCATGTTCAAATACATCTAACGCCGCCCCGGCTAAATGCTTCTGGCATAATGCATCGGTTAATGCGTCTTCGTCGACAATCGAACCTCTCGATGTGTTAATAAAATAACTGTCTGTATGCATGAGGCTAATTGTCTTACGATCGATATAATGGTGATTACTTTCATTGTATGGAATATGAATCGTAACTAAATCAGATTCCCTGAACAACTGGTCTTTGCTTACCCATCGGACTCCGTATTCTTTCCCGAATTCCAGGTCAGGCTCAATATCATTTGCCAAAATCGTCGCATTAAATGGCTGCAGCAGTTTACATACGCGTTTGCCAATTCGCCCGATACCGACGATGCCAATAGTCAATTCACTCGAAAGAAACCCCATATACCGATTCCAGGCCCCTTCTCTTACAGAATGGTCCGAGGGAAGAATGTTTCGTGTCAGGTTAATGATGTTCCCAACCGTCAGTTCAGCCACGGCTTGCGATGGTCCTTCCGGTGTATAAGTGACATTAATACCTCGTTCGCCGCAATAAGCCATATCAACGCTATCCAATCCGATGCCGACCCGATTAATGACTTTTAGATTGGTACATTCACTCAGTACATCCTTGGTATACGGTTCTGTACCTGCAATGACGGCATCCGCATCGTTAATAAATCGTTTTACCTCACCGGCTTTCAGACGGCGACCTAGAGGATTGATTACAATCTCCCAACCTGTCTCCGATAATTGGTCCAGCGGTGAGCGATTAAATTTGCTAAATGGATACGTTGCTATAAAAATTTTCATATTTGGTACTCCTACCTGTTTGATGCCTGCGATTTTCCGCAAGTGGATTAATCAGGTTACCTGAATCCGTGATGGTTTTCTTTTTATGTAAATGTAAGGCATCAAATTTTTAGCTGTAGTAACTACTGCAATAGCTTGATAACGAAGCAGATGCATTAAAAGAAAGCCATTCTGTGATAGCAGAGCGATCGCTAAAATGTAAAATACCTTAAAGGTAACTGGTTTTATACTTAGAGCTCACAAATAAATCACTTGGATTTTTCGCATCTTATCTTCACGTCATCTAGGTCCGATCCAAATGACGAAAAACATTGAAATATTGCACTATTCCTGCTGCTTTTCGCCATTCAAATCGCCCAAACCTGACATGAATCTGAGCGCGAAATTATCCAAGTTATTTATTTGTGAGCCCTTAACGTCACGGATTCAGGGTTAATAAAGGGCTAACAGTTCAGCAATACGAAACGAAAATTCGTCATCAATATCAATTGATTCTATCTTCGGTGTTTCGAACAAAATTGGATGTTCACCAATGCGATGATTATTCAAACTGAATGATTCTCTGGTAAAGATGTATAATGTTGAGTTTTCCTCGTAAAGTGGATCTAAATCCTGTGTTCGTATCAAGTCGTTTGGATCATGATTCACAGGATGCGCTTCTGCATCATAAAATCGGCTTTGATATCGATTTACCGAAAATAATGAATCATGATTTTCCTCATCCTCAACAAATGTTCTTAACGCATTTGCAATTGTTTCAGGTTTTAACAACGGATTTGTCGTATGGGTTTGCAGAAATATATTTGCGTCAGAATGCGATATATCATGTTCAAAAATCAGATTTGTGCTTACCATGTCACCCCGCAAAGGTTCAGGTCGCTCTAAAACGCGCAGTTTCGAGATGGATGAGGGTGTCTTGTGCATAATTTTTAAGCTGTCAGTATCAACGATAATTTCATCAATTGCGTATGTCTTCTCCAGTGTTTCGAGAATATGTAGGTATAGCGGCTTGCCACAAAATTCCCGAAAATTTTTGTTCGGTACCCGTTCACTGTGTTCTTTTATAGGAACCAATGCTGTAACTTTTTGGCTATTGATCATAATTTGATTGTATACGAATTTGTGTTTTTAAGTTGTTTTTACTGGCCGAAAAGTAACATTTTTCAGTGAAATAATTATTCTGGAGGAGCGTGCGTTTGTAGTCCCGCCTTCAGGCGGAAGTTTTAGGAGAGCTTCAGCGATCCTGGGTTGAGATGTCCTCGCTGAAGCGTCGTTAAGACTTCCGCCTAAAGACGGGACTACAAACCTTACCCTGTCCGGGTTTTGTTTGCGTTGATTTGATTGT
>JAJFLO010000549.1 GCA_021772675.1 Verrucomicrobiota bacterium
TCGGAATTATGTGAAGTAAATGGATACCGAAGAGGACAAAAAGTGTTCAGAGATTGCTAAATTAAGGATACAACTCAACATAATCGAATGGTGCACATAACGCGGTTTATGTGGAGCTCAACATAAACCGCGTTACTTTTACCCCAGCCCAGGGATTCACCAGAGTCACTCACATTTTGAATTCACACTCGAATATTTGAGCCAACCACCAACTGAAACGCCGATGCCGTCAACAGCTCGAGCAGCAAACTCATAACTTTTCATATTAATTAGTTTCAGATCTTTTGTAAGGCGGATTAGGTATCTTAACTGTTCTAATTTTATATTCGCTGATTTTAACAGCGTAGTTTTCTTCGATGTGTAGGCTGCTTCGATTAAACAATCCAAAATATCAAGCATTGACTGTTCGATTCGATCACCCAGAAGGAATTTTTGATTTCGTGGAAACTTTTCCAGTTTGGGAATGATCCACAGAATCAAGTCATAAAGTTTTGTAATGGCGTCTATTTCTTTTTTCATTTTAAAAAATTTTAAATCGAACCGCTTCGCGGTATGAAAAGTGTAAAAAAAATAAAGGGTTATTTTAAAGTCCTGGCGCAACGAAATCCGATAATAGTATAACGGTTATTCGGATGAAAGTAGCCGCGAGACGCGCAACGGGCGTACACAGCCCTTGAAGTACCACGAGCCGCCCCGAAGCACGGGTAGTTGTCGCGACGTTTCATTGAATTTCTTAAAATATTCATCCCAGTTATTATCATTATAAAGTTCTTGTACATCCTCATCAAATATAAAGTCATTAATAATCTCTTTTGAATGATAGTCTGATTGAGTCCACTCCCAAACGTTGCCAGCCATGTCATGGACTTTGCCGAGTAGGGTACATCCCCTGGTAAATATCCCGACCGGCGATGTTTTTTCAATTTTTGCTTCACTTGTGTTTGCTATCCCAGTTTTCCACTTCGGGCCCCATGGGTAGTTACTTTTATCTTTTTCAGCAGCTACAGCCTGCCATTGCGCTTCAGATGGCAGATGGTAAACATAGTCATCATTTCGTTTTAGTGTCAGCCACAGACAAAATGCCGCTGCTTCATACCAGCATACACCAATAACTGGTGAATTTGGACAGTTCCATTTCCGTTCATACCAGTATAAAGGATGCGAGTTTTTTGTATAATCGAGCCATTTTAATCCTTCCGGTGACCAAAACTCTCTATTTTTATATCCGTCATCGGCTATGAACTTAGAAAACCAAATATTGGTAACTGGATATTTGCTAATAGCGAAATTTTTCAGGTTAATATCTTTCAATTCCGCCAACGGATAGTTTCCATCTTCAATGTCGATAAATTCTTCGAGGTCACGCAGATCACCATGCCAGCCTAATGTTTCACCCGCTTCGGCCAGAGTTATCGGTTCGGCATCAGATTCGAATATTTCCATCAGTCGATTTTTAGCTTTGACTGAAACGGTGTCTTCACGTCTGTCTTTATGGATATCAAGCAGTGATAATGCGGCCAGGCGCCAGCGGTTGAACTGCTTTTTTTTATTGAGATTGAGTTGTTCTTTTATCAAATTGTTGGACCGTGTCTTAAACGAGATGCTTAAGTAGCCAATGTGAAGCTGAATCATTTCCTTATACCATGGATCATCCCAATAGGTGTCTATCGTCTGGTCATAGTCGACGATATAAACCGCTGTAAGAAACTCCTGAAAGGTCAGATGCCAGAATTCGAATTCGCCATTTTTTTGCAGTTTCAGCAAACCACAGTTTTCTTCAATGTCACTAAACTTAATTTCCAGACGCCGACGATAGGCTCTAGCTGATTCTTCATCCTGTTGCGGATAGACTTTCTTCATTACTTTTAAAGCATCACCGTGATCAAAGTTTCGTTTTTTGGTCGTATGTACACTAAATGCGAGAATTCGCAGAAAGTCGCTTACTTTTTCGGGGTCTTTTTTGAAGCGTCTGAATATAAGATTATTAACAAATTTGTTATATAACTCAGCGCGTTGTTCCGGCAGTTTTCGTTCGTCATAATAGAGAACGCAGATCGCAGTAAGCATCAGGGGGTTGTCGAGCAATCGGCTGATATTATTATGAGAACGGATCTCTCCAATCATTTTTCGCGCCCTGTTTTTTGCCGTTATAGAGCCGTCATGGTAAATATGTTCAAACCATTTTTTGATAAAGGATTGGACCTGATTCATGTTCAGGGAATGCAGTTTTATATGTTTGGCATCGGTTCGATTGACAACGACACTGTCAATGCCGTGGGGGCGCCCGCTAAAGACAATTCTGCATTGGTTATGATTGATTCTGAAATCCGCGAACGCGTTAACGATTTTTTTTCTAATATCTGGCTGTAATTCGTCCAATCCATCAAGTAGGAATATGGCTTTATCCGCCTCACAAAAGTTTTTAATGGTGCTAAAATCCAGATGCTTTTCTTTGAAGTATGCGGTGAGTATTTTCTCTATTGTTCCACCCTCATCTGTTCCTGCAGGGGGTGATACTACATAATTTTGTAGTTCTTTTAAAAATATTAGTATCGGCAAATGATCGTCGAAACCGCGGCCGAACTGACGCTGAATAATGCTGTAAGCGATGTGTTTCATCTGTGTTGTTTTACCGGACCCTGCCTGGCCTTCGATGACTAGATAATTATTCGCTTCTAACAAATCTTCGATATTTACCGGTTTATGTTGATCGTGTTGTTTGCTATTCTTCTTATCCAGTGAATCCGTATAAAGTGGAATAAATATCTCAGGAAGCTCAACGCGGATCGCTTGACCTTTTTCCATTAAATTTTCAAGATCCATGTACAGGCAATGATCCGAGATCCATTTTTTATAACATTCCGGTATTTCTAGCCGTGGTGGGATATTTATTTTCACTTCTGTATCTGAAGAATTTAACACTATGTCACACACGCCTGATTTAGCATTTTTAAATGTTTCGCTATCTTCAATCCATCTGCTTTTTGAATCGGAATACTGGCGTATGTGCAGCTTTCCCTGCTGGTTGTTCAAATTTAAGGAGACATAATTATAAGAATTGCTGTAAGGGCGTTTTTCATAGGTCGACCCGGCTTGAATGGTCCGGAAGCTGTAATCAGGTGTTGATTGGAAAGTATATTCAGCTTCATGCAAATGTCCGTGGAGAATGAAATCGCATTTGCTTGCCAACAGCGGTTTGACAGTTTTTCTATCGATATCACTAAGCCAATCAAGAGGATGATGAGTGAGAGCGATTGTTAGATCAGAATTTTTGACTTTTTCAAGTGCATCCCGTACTTGTTTTTCACCGATTACAAGGTTATTCCTGTCCGCGTCACCACTACAATTCCAGGCTGAGTTTAACCCGATGAGTCCCAGATTAACATCTCCTAATTTAAGGGTCTTGGCCCAGAAATATTTAGTGTCGAAATCAAACGGCAGTGACGATTCCAGGTACTCATTTATAAATGATTTGTATCCTTCAAGTCGTCTGAATTTTACCTCTTTTGCTTCGTCGTTTTTTAAGAGACCATTGATTTTCTCAAGGCTATCTAATTTGATTTGATCCAAATAGGGGTTTATTTTTGTACGATTCACGTCGTGATTACCCGGAATGATAAAGACTCGTTTTTTGGGCAAATCGAAAATCTTTCGCACGTCTTCAAAATAATGAATTGCGCATTCATATTCATCGTCTCTTCCCGAGAAAGCGATATCGCCGGTAATTACAATGAAATCAATCTTCAACCCGTTTTCACCAGGATACGTTTGCAGATCGTCCAGTAAACTATTGAGAACAATCTCCCGGTTGAAATCTTCAACCTTTCCTTTTGGACTGTTGTCTGTACGAAAATGAAAATCGGATAGATGTAACCAGGTGAATGTATTCATTGAATTCTTTTCTGTGATTGTCATTGAATTACCAATTATCAATTTTAAGTTTCGAACAAGTCGTTGCCAGTGATCGTTCTTTGTTAACTCTGGACCTCCCTTTCAAGTAGGGAGGTTATAAATATAAGGAACTATAAAATTATAGAACAATCATGTTTGTAGTTAAGCGAGCCTGTCTCGTCGTAGCCATTTGGGCGAAGACGGATCATCGCTGTTCTTTTGCACTGCTCGGAAAACGCCAATTACTTGGCTCACTACAAACGACCTGTGCTTGAGTTTAAAGGTAAATAATAAATCATAAAAATCCGAGCTGTTCCTTAGGAATATTAGGAACTCCCCTACTATGCCGTTTAGATG
>JAJFLO010000550.1 GCA_021772675.1 Verrucomicrobiota bacterium
TACCACTAAATTCATATTTGATTGAGATCACCGCAGATAATTTTAAGCATTCTGATGAAAATAGTGGAAAATCCACGATCGATATAATCCTTGATGTTGCTGGTCAGAAAGGAACCGGAAAGTGGACTGGAGTTTCTGGACTGGAATTGGGGGTTCCGATTCCCCAAATTGCCCAAGCCGTTTTTGCTCGGTGTCTCTCAGCTCTTAAAACAGAAAGGGAGTATGCTGCAACTGTCTTGTCGGGGCCGAATCAGACAATTTCTGATCAACCTGAAGAATTCATTGAAAAATTGCAAAACGCGTTGTATGCTGCAAAGATCTGTTCTTATGCGCAGGGATTTCAACTTTTAAAATTTGCTGCAGAAGAATTTAATTGGGATCTTAATTTTGGAGACGTTGGGTTATTATGGCGTGGTGGTTGTATTATCAGGGCGGGATTTTTGAGGAATATTAAAGAAGCATTTGATAAAGAACCTGGTCTCAACAATTTATTATTAGATTCATATTTTTCGAATATAATGACCAATACCCAGAACGATTTAAGATACATCGTAAAACAGGCAATTGATTGCGGTATTCCCTTACCTTCGATGACCTCTGCATTGAATTATTATGATGCCTATCGATGTGCTCGATTGCCGGCAAACCTGCTGCAAGCACAGCGGGATTATTTTGGAGCGCATACCTATGAGCGGATCGATAAACCAAGAGGTGAATTTTTCCATACTAACTGGACCGGGCAGGGTGGGGAAACAGCTTCATCAAGTTATACCGCATAACCTGACTGGATTAATTTCTCCTACATATGCAAAACGAGATCTAACAGAAACCTTCAGAGAAATGTGGTTTGACCTGGTGTACGTTCAGTCTGAGGCTAAAGAGGATTGGATAGCCATGTTGCGAGCTAGCAGTCGGGTAAACACCTCACTTCCGGATATGGGAGTGAGATGAGTTGTATCACTAAAGTGATTTGCATTGATTTCTGGAGAATTTTGATAATTTTTGACTGGTGCTCCCGTTTCTGTTACGATTCTATTGAAAACCTGATTCAAGCGATTTTTTGTTTTAAGTGAATACTGGATCCACTGATGATTTTGGGGTAATAGGATCACTTCGACCTGATGAGACACACTTTGAAACGTATGCACCATTTTAATAAATTCATCAATGAGCTTATCATCGAATCTTAATTTCACAATATCGCAGAATTTGATGCGTTTTTTAAGGTCCTGTTCAAGTCGAATAGGATGACGGAGACTGTTCATAAGTTTCTCGTGAAGATTAAGGGTCTTCTGGGATAAATATCGACGACTCATTCGTGCGCCCCTGAAGGTGAAATTCCATTGATTTCCGTATAGCTCGCCGAGGTCTATCTTTAATTGCAGGTTCAAGTGTTTCTTAATGTGTCGTCGTTGCTTTACAACTTCAGCATAGTCTTTAGACGTCAATGTTGGGTCATGAAGCTTTAATGCAAGTCGCAGTGCGCTTGTAATGAGCTCTGATGAAACACCATTCTTCAAATATCTTATGCTAAATAGGCGTACTCCTCTTTGTGGGTCTTCTGTGGTAATATCCCATAGTTCCGTGGGAGTACAAAAAATCGCATGCCACTGATCAGACATAGATTGGTCATGATCTTTGCGGGTAAGCGTAGTTTGGAAAGGGTTCAATTCAACAAGTACTGTATCTATCTTCCTGCCTTTTCTCTGAAATTCGTCTTTGATGCGTTTGGCATATAAATGTTGATATTCAGGGTTCAGTCCGTCAAAGCCAAAATTGTAACTGATCGTATCGAATCCCCTTTTATCCATTTCGGAGTCAAAGGTATCAGGTGAAAATCCTGCACGAATTAGTGATGAACCATACACTATCACTATTTTTTTAGAAGTGGGATTGTCAGCGATAGTAGGCACGTGTTCAGTCGCTTGTTTGAACCGTCTGATTCCTAACCCTGTCTCTTTAATTATCAGAGTCATTACTCCATTATATAAAATCGTGACGACTACGAAAATAAATCCGCACCACGCAAGTGTTAATAAAGCCACTGATTTTTTCATTGTTAGATTACCTCTTAAAACTGAAAATATATGAAGGCTTGATCGGGCGTTCCTATTGAAAAACAAAAAAACTGTAAAAAAATTAATAACACCAACAACACTACTGGCCGGGATTCAATTTTTTCCTCATACCTAATTACACTATAATCCAGTACATGCATCGCTATAAATGCTGCGATTGTGAGTTGGCCAATCAACCAAACTATTGGCGACGATACAGGCAAACTATCTGGCTGATGCAGGTTCATTACCAAATTGAATGCTGAGTCAATATTTTCCGCTCTGAAGATGATCCAACCGACGAGCATTAAATAAATTGTCATTGCCCACTTTAGCAGTTTTATCCACAATCTTTTGGAATGGATAAAATTCTGCAAAAATGAAATATTCGAAAAAACATGAGTTGCAATAATGAGACAACCGTGGTAAAAACCCCAGGCTAAATAATTCCATGCTGCACCATGCCATAACCCACCTAACACCATGGTAATCATAATGTTCAAATAACGACGTTTTTTCTTGCCACCCAGGCTGATATACAGGTAGTCACGAAGCCATGTTGACAAAGAGATATGCCATCGTCTCCAAAAATCGACGGGTGACAACGCACAGTAGGGGAGGCGAAAATTCATGGGAATATTAAATCCCAACAATAAAGCAATTCCGATTGCCATGTCACTATATCCTGAGAAATCACCGTATATCTGTCCTGCAAATGCTAATACACCTGTAAACGTCTCCATCCAACTCAATGAAGCTGCGGCGGTGCTGTTAATGTCAAACACCGCTGCCGCCGGTGCCGCCAGCAAATCCGCTAGCGTTTTTTTAGTCAATCCCACGCTAATGAGTAGAAGCCCATGTTTTGCACTGGCCCAGGTTGGATTTACCGTCGTCTCAAATTGGGGGAGTATTTCACGGGCACGTAAGATTGGGCCAGCCACAAGCTGAGGGAAAAAAGACAATGCAGCGGTAAACTGGAGAAGGCCTTTCCTATACGTAAAAACACCACGGTAGACATCAATGGTATAACTCATGCTTTGAAACGTGTAGAACGATATCCCCACAGGCAGTACCAATCCTAAAGTTGGCATTGATACCTGAAATCCGAAAAATGACAGAAAATTGGCGGCTGATTGCAATGTAAAGTCAGCATACTTAAAGATACCAAGAAGCCCCAAATTGGTTGATATTGATATCGCCAATAGTGCTTTCTTTACTGACTGTTTTGTCGCGTTTCCTATAGCGATAGCCACATAGTAATCGACTACCGCGCTCAATATGATTAATAAAATAAATCGATAATTCCACCCAGCATAAAAAACAAAGCTGCCAACTAAAATGAGGTATAGACGTGGCACGTATTTTCGAAAGACGAAATTATACAACACAAAAAAAATAATAAAAAAAACTAAAAATAACGGTGTATTGAATGGCATAAATTAATTGTCCGTTAACCTTTGAACCTTAGGAATTGTAAATAAATAACTTGATAGTATAGGTAGTGTATTCTAAGTTGTTGCAAATTTGCTGGTAATAAATTTCCAAGATATCTTGAATAAGGAGCATGTCCCGTTTGTAGTTCCGCCTTCAGGCGGAAGTTTTAGGAGAGCTTCAGCGATCCTGGGTTGAGATGTCCTCGCTGAAGCGTCGTTAAGACTTCCGCCTAAAGACGGGACTACAAACCTTACCCTGTCCGGGTTTTGTTTGCGTTGATTTGATTGT
>JAJFLO010000056.1 GCA_021772675.1 Verrucomicrobiota bacterium
TGCGGTAGAATCAGCAATCAATTCTCTCGAACATCACGGATTAGATCGATGTCCAGATAAAGGCCAACAGGCATTCAGTCGTTATGCGGCGGCGGCCTGTTGTGGATTTAATCTTCATCGGTTAGGTTCTTTAATACTCAGAAAGGAGCTTGAATTGTTGCAGTCGGCTTAACAACAGCTGATAATAGATAGATTATACAACCAGAAAAGCTGGTGTTGCAGCAGTGGCTTTAAAATTTGGACTTAGAGGCATTAAAATACTAATGAATACCAAATTGACGGTTGAAGTCGCAAAATTGATAAAATTTGTCATTAAACAATTTTGATCCGTGGTCGCCAACGTCACCAATTTTTTTTAATATGCCTATTTCGGGACAGACACTAATTACACCATCAGGTATTTCAACCTCACTGATGGCGTCTTTTATTGCGCTAAATAACTGCTCACGGCTAGTCGAAGCGATAATACCGCCTTCATTTTTTATCTGATTGGTGACCTGGGAAAGAACTAAAATACAACTGAGCAATAAACCATTAATAAAAAGAAGAACCTTAAATAGTTGTTTCTCGCGTCCGCGTACGCTACATAGCTTCGTCGGGTCAGGAAGGCGCATCGCGTGATCCGTTCGGAAACGCGACTTTATGAAAGCCGCAAAGTTTTTTAGAATTTTACTCATTTGGTATCTTTATGGTTAAATTTGAGCTAAAAAGACGGTTACTTGAGTTATCGGTTGTTGTTTTTGGGGTGCTGTAATACAGCACGTAATAGATGTCCTGTGCGGATGATGCCGGGACATCGATGGAAAATGAGCCGTCACTGGTCGCAGTCGTTATGTGACGGTTACCAGACTGTATACCATGAAGATATACCGTACCATCCATTGTTACTGATCCGATTGTACCAGAGATTGTCGATATTCCCAATGACGGTGGATTAATCGTAATATTATTTAGATCAATAGGGCCTGGGAGTGAACCGGTCCCAGAAAGACGAATATTATCAAGTAATGCGGAACAACAGGAATTACACTAAAGACCTGACCCTAATGAGCACAGAAGGCCCGCCCCTAACTCGGCCTGATAAACTTAACACTCAAGGTCCGACCCTTACTCGGCCAGACGGACGAGATGAACCGAAACGGAAAAGGACAGGCGCGAATATGAAAATCACAGAAAAACGCAATAACGCAAGTGTGCCCCCAAAAGCTTGCTGAGAGAATCACCACTAAGTCTGAAGCCTCCACCATTACCATCTAATGCATGATTATTTTCTAATCGCCCCCCCGATAATAAATTGCCAGTTCAACAAGTGAAAGCTCGGGAGTAATATAAGTGACCCTGGCTTTAAAAAATCTCTTGCCATCACCATAAAACCCATAATTAATTCCAATGGCTTTGTCTTGTGAAGGTGTGTTAAGAACTTGTGGCAAAAAAATACCAAAATAGAAATCTAAGAAAAAGGACTCTCCTTTTTCCAAATTAATACGCGTTGAACTATCCCAAGGGCCCATAGTATCAACGTGATTTTGGATAATATCAGCCAGGACTTTATAGTTTTTATTTACACGATAAGAATGGTAATAGTTATTTGGAACAGAATGAATCCTTTTTTCTCGATGCCATGAATGTTCAACAGGAAAATAATCAGGAATCTTAAATTCACGGTAGCCTGCACATATCAGGCATGTAGTAAAACACGCAATAAGAATAAAAAGTAAATAGCGGTGAGGTACCAAAAAAGATGATCTTTTATAAAAATTTTTCCTCAAAAATAAAAAGAGAAAAAAATGAAGGAAGACTAAAAAATAGGAAAAAATGCAAGCAGAAGCACCGATGGCACCAAAATATAGAGTTGGTTTATACACCAATAATAAATAAAGATAAATTTTAATCATGTGGACTATTCTAGTAAATTATCACATGGCGGTTAAAAATGGGTCACTTTTGAACATATAAATATGCTGTTGCTCAAGATTTATAACTCTTTTTCTAAGCAATTATTAGATTTCATTCAAGGTTTCAGCTTTTTAATAAGTGTTTTTATTTCAATAATTCGTTCATCCTTTATATTTTTTTCCTCATATTCTAAAATTAATTCCTTTGCATTGTCAATTAAACCATTTACCATTTCAGTTTGTTTTTGCGTCATTTCCTCTTGATCAATGGATGTATACGATTTTAAATATAGTATCACCATACCCAATAAATCTACTCGTTCATTCTTTTCTTGTTGCATTTTGTTAATCTTATCGACGAGGGTTTGCATTGCCTTTTTTATCTCTTCATCGGCAATACCATGTGCGATTTCTGTCAAACGATTTATAGCACCTTGGCAATTTATTTTATTTTCATTCGCTAACGACGGGAAGTTATTAATAATACACAACGACCTCGACTTGTGATTATTTGATTCCAAAAGATCAAACAATCGCTTTCTTATCATAAGGTTGGACGATCCAAAGCTGAGAGCTTTTACAATTTCCCTTTGTTTTTCAGAAAAGTCTTCTCTTTCCAACTCGATGAACAAAATGTCCTCAACTGATTTTGGAATACGTCCACGAAATTTGCTACCAATGATTTGAATCATATAAGAAGGATTAGGAGGAGTCATATATTTTGCAAGCATATTGGTCGCTTCACTATTCCAATTCCAATGTTCATTTCCAATAAAATCTAAAATAGAGTCGATCAAATCCCGATAATCCTTTTCTATTGCTAACTTCAGCAGTGTTTCGATAAAGGCTTTATCGAACTGTTCTCTAGCTCTCAGGGTCGAGAGAATTTCATTCCTTATAGGTAGTGAAATATTGTGAATCAAAAATTTCCAAAGATAGTCCATGGAAAGCAATGATCGTTCCTCTCTAAATAGTTTAAGCAATGCTAACCTTTTCACTAATGTCTCTGTATTCGAAAAGTGATTTGTCAAGATAGATATTTCCTCAGCCGAAAAGAGTTTTGAAATAATATTGTTAAAAATATCCCGTTTAATAGTTTCATTTTCAATGGAAAGATATTTTCTCACCAAATCATCAAAATTTTGCCTCGTCTGAAAAAATTTGTTTAGATCATCATATCCGATTGCATACTCAGATTTTGAATTCCTTAGAATTCTTTTTCGCTGTCGCGATGTACAACTCAATAATTTATTTGCGATTTCCTTGCCAACAGAATTCTTCAAGATTTCATAGTTCCAGTCGATTTCTAAATATCCTTGGTCTATATAGCTTTTACTTTCTTCTTCTATTTTATAAGCGTCGTAATCCCCTCTTTTATGGGCGAAAAGATACAAAATCCTTTTTTGGGCTGACAGAATCTCTGAATGTTCTGGAATAGATGAGTTATTACCGTATAAACACGGCTGAAAAGCAATTACTAAAGAACAAATCATACGATGAAACATCCTAATCGATAATACAGAGTGGTAGGATTTTTTACTATTAGTATCTCGTTTTATATTCATAAACTCTCCAAAACTTTAAAAACTTGTATCATTGATATAATAAATTTTGTTGCCATGCAGGAATAATCCAGATTAGCATGCTGTAAAGATTAATTAATATTAATATGGTCCTGATGGAGGAGGATCTTCTAAGGTATAATCTACCCAATCAACCACTCTATCTCCTGGTTCATTATCATTATATTGACCGTCAATGCCTCCTCCCCATGAGGGATTAAATGGATCGTGTGGACCTCCAGTATCATTCCACCAATTAAATTTCGCATCTATTGAATTTTCCTGGACGGGGTTCATGATATCTATTGCGAAACTGCTATTCGAAAAATTATGCCCAATAAAATTATTATTATTTATTTTAAGTTTTGTATCATAGTTGCTTGTATCAATATTGATTGCTATAGGTGTGACATTTAGATGCAGAAAATTATTACCAGTAACCGATATCTCCACCACATCAACCAAGTTTAAATGAATCAGTTGATTTGCGCTAAATATATTGTTTTTGACATCAACTTCTGACGAGTTAAGATTTAATCCCACATCATTTTGTGTAAAAAAGTTTCCTTCAATAGTTCCCGGATTAGTTAGAGCTTCACCTGAAAGACCTGCACCTTCATTGTTAGAAAAACTATTATTTTTTATAACAAAATCGTAATTATCCTCTATATAAAAACCCGCAGTTTTAATCCCATTTATCATAGATGAGGCTATATTATTCCTTATAATTGTATCTTGTATATTAATACGAACATCAAATTCCTCTTCATTGTCAAAACTTGCAATACCGCCTCCATGACCGCCAAGACTTTTGTTATGATCCACAATGTCACCATTGACCAAAGTCAAAGACGCTGGAAAACGGGGATCATCATGCGGTGGTGTGCCGATTCGTACCAAAATTCCGCCACCATGACTACCTGCGGTATTGTCTTTGATCAAATTATTTCCCATTGAGATAAATTTTGAATCTCTTCCCGAGATCGCACCACCACGATTTACAGCTTTATTATTAACAAACATGCATTGCATAAACTTAAAATTACCGAGTATCGAGCAATGTACCCCACCACCATTCGACTTCGCAGTATTGTTGGTTATCTGGCAATTCTGCCATGTTCCAACAGAGGCACCCCCGTGGTTAATACCGCCAGCATCATCGAAAGCAATGTTATCTTTGATTTTATTGTCATCACCATA
>JAJFLO010000551.1 GCA_021772675.1 Verrucomicrobiota bacterium
GGTATTGTTTTTATTATCCATCATGCTTGAATATAGCACGTAATATGCTTGTATTCAATTGTTTATGGAATATTTATTTCATTGAAAACACTGCGTTTTCAACTTGACTTTTCCACAATGGCTTAACTTAACGACATTGAGCACCTACCCCGCTTTTTTCACCAACATCGTGGCGAAATCTTTTGCTTCTGGATAGAGAGTGACAGTGTTTCTTAACACACAAAAATTCGATAGTCAAGGCAAGATACTGAAATCAGTTTGTCACGTTTGGCGTAATCGAATTTAGATTGGCAGTTTTTCTTTACAGGACATGAAGAAAAATCGAAATGTTACTTTTTCATCAGGCGTAATCAGATTCAATAGCAGTATAAATTCTCCAAACATCAAGATAAACACAAACGATCCAATAATATCCCCAAATAAAAAACCTGCCCCAAATGCGATTATCATCGCTGATAAAAGTTTAAACAAATCCCGATAGGCAAATACGGAACTATATATTTTCCGAATTGAATATATAAAACATGAACAAACAATCGTGTGAGTTACCAGAGTAGCCGTGGCCGCTCCAAAGGAACCATAGCGTGATATCAAAAATAAGTTTAGTACGAAATTTAACAGGACACCAAGACAATTTATATACATCACTATATTTAACTTTTCTTCAGACATAAAATAATTAAATGCGACAATTTGCATACAATATGGGATAAAAGACCAAATCAGAATCTGTAAACAATCGACAGAGCCCAGGTATGACGATGAGAAAATAAGAACAATGTTATCAGAACAAAAAAATATAGGTACTGCGAAACAGCAGGAAACAATTGTCATATATTTTGACAGGATATAGACAATATTCTCAATTTTATGATTTTGCTCCTTTTGGTATTGGGAGAGTTTAGGGTAGAGAGTAGACTGGAGGGCTATGGGAATTATACCGATAAAATAAAGAATTTTAGTTGCTGCAGAGTAAAGACCAACATGATAGTCAGTGGCTATGTTTTCAAGCATTAATATATCCATTCTGTTATATAGGATACCACTGCTAACTGTCAAAAAATATGGAATACCGGCTAACAGGTTCTTCTTTATAACAGTCCAATCTATATTAAATGATGGTCTCGTATAAATAGCACAGTTAAGATATGCAATTAAAATGTTAATAAAATTTGCAAAAACTGTGATGGATATAAAAAAATGTAGGCCGTAATTGTTATGGATACCGAACCAAGTCAACGAAATAGTTGCGACCCCGCTAATAAGTGAACCGATAACAATATATCGGAAATCATGTAGTGCATTAAGAGCAGAAGCGAATGGAAGTTTCAGATTTAAAAATAAAACACTAACCGAACAGATAAGGATCAACTCTTTTTTCAGCACATCCTGCTTCATGGAATAAATAATGAATATGACAAGGTAGGATCCAATTGTAATCAATGATTGAATTACAATATGAGTTCCTAATATAAGATTTGCGTTTTCCCGGTTTTGGGAAATTTCTTTTATAAAATAAGAGCTTTGCCCCAGATCTGAAAATAATCCGATAATAGCTATAATCGTGATTATGTAGGTATAAATTCCTAATTGTCCAGGAGCTAAATAACGGATAAGTAAAACTGAGGCAATTGCAGAAAGTATTATGCTGAATACTTGAGATAAAAAGACATAACCGGTATTTTTCGCAAAGGACAGAAGACTCATATTCTTTTTCCAATTGGTATAAAAATTGTTTTTCGGTAATCTTTCTCTATCAGCATCCAGGGAGCCTGTATTATGCCATTATCTGGGTTGGAAATGGTTTCCGCCACAGTGGATTTTCAATACGATTCCTGTACACTGATATATGTCATAAATCATTGACCTTACGCAATCTTTCGACTCTCATTACTAAAGTTTATGCATCATGCAGGCTAAGATTTGGATATAAAAGCCGAATCAAAATCATTAAATGCCACTAGGGTTAATTTGCCGACCTCTTGTAAGCAAAAGTTGGATTTTATGTAATCTGAAAACTGTAGCCTGTCGGATTCTTCTAATTTACTCATGCCAATTATCAATGCAGCTAGCTTTTGTAGTGATACTTGGAACACATCCTCCCCTTCAACGACCGAAACCGCTCCTTGAGGGTATGCCATAAAATCTTTTTTAGATGCTCCATTTAATATCACGGGTATACCACACGCCAAATATTCTTTAACTTTTAGAAATGATTCTGTTCCGTTCCCCTTAAAGCTATTGATAAACGCAGTACCGACGTTCATCGCATTTATGTACTTCGGGACCTCGTTGTGATTTACCCAGCCCGTTTGTATTATTCGGTTTTGCAAAGGATGATTCTCTATTTTTTCCCTTAGAAAGTCGGGCATTCCACCACCAACTAACAATAGTCTAGCCTCAACGCCCTGGAGATGAAATTCCTTGAGTAAATCTAACAGAATTTCAATATTATGTCTCGGGCTAAATCCCCCCACATAACCAAAAATAATTTCATTTGCGGGAATATTAAGTTGATGACGAAATTCCTCCATTGGTCTGATTGCAAAATGATTACAGTCAACAAACATATTTATTATACTAGTTTTTGCATTTTGGATATGAAATCGTTTGGAATAGAGTTCACGGACTTTTGGACAATTGAATATGAATCCTGAAGCCAAAGAAAAATGAATCTTTCTAATCATATGGTATAGAGAATATTTACCTGAAGATATAAAATCTCGTTCAAGGTAGCCATTTACTTCCACAACGAAAGGTTTCTGCATCATTTTAGCAATAACAGCAGTAATAATATTTCCGGGACGATCTCTCACATAAATCACATCCGGTCGAAATGTGATCATCTGTTTAACAATTGCAGGTATTGATAATACATTAAATAAAAACAGGCGAAAATTGGAATAGCCATAAAAAGATAAAAATTGAAATTTTGAAGATTTTCGAGACTTAAAATCGCCCGGTTTAGGACACGCCAGCATAACATCGATACCGCTTAATTTTAAACCATCAATTACATTAACAGTATGCACCACAGGCCCACTTGATATCTCTAACTCTACAAGTGCAATATATAAAACTTTTTTAATCATAAACAACAGTTCCTAAAAAACTCCATGAGCCATACAGAGATAAACAACCCCCGCATACTTAATTTTTTTCAGGTTATAGATTTCAAAACACACATCTAACCAGCAATTATACTAAGATTACACTGGTTGACAAACGGGGGTAATAAGCCTAAGCCGCATTTCTCATAACGCATCTACTACGAAGTTAGAAATGTGGGCTTAGGGCTCACAAATAAATAACTTGGATTTTTCGCATCTTATTTTCACGTCATCTATGTCCGATCTGAATGACGAAAAACATATGAAATATTACAATATTCCTGCTGCTTTTCGCCATTCAGATCGCCCAAACCTGACATGAATCTGAGCGCGAAATTATCCAAGTTACTTATTTATGAGCCCTAAGTGTGGGAAATACAAACATATTATCCGACACTTAGACATGTCTATAATGAATGGAGATGAAGTGGCAATTGAAATTTAGTTTCAGAAATAGAATGGTAGACGCCATATTAATTTATCCGGCCTTTAATGTTGATTCGTTTAAAATTGCACAAATTTTTTTAGCAGCAGTTCCATCGCCAAACGGATTTTTATCAATGGCCGACGTTTGAATTTCGAGACATTCACCAACTTTCTTAACTATGGCATTGCGATTTGTTCCGACGAGTTGTACTAATCCTGTTTCAAGTGCTTCAGGCCTTTCAGTGGAATCCCTCATTACCAATACAGGAATATTAAATGAAATTGATTCTTCCTGAATACCCCCGGAATCCGTTAAAATCAGTTTTGAACGTTTCATCAAATTGACAAAGGATATATAATCCAAAGGTTCAATTAAACTAATATTTGGGTGTCCTGAAAGGATTTCAAAAACAGGTTGACGAACATTAGGATTTAAATGAACAGGATAAACGATATGAACATGTTTATCCTGATAATTCTGAGCAATATCACGGATTGCCAGACATAGCTCTCTGAATGGATTCCCAAAACTCTCACGACGATGGGCTGTTATCAAAATTATTTCGTGTTCCAAGGGCAGATTTGATAAAGGACTATTTTTTAAATCAAAATCTCTATTGCTAATTTCCATCAATGCGTCCACTACCGTGTTACCTGTTACGAAAATATGTGATTCACTAATGCCTTCCTTTATCAAATTTTCCTTTGCTTTTTCTGTTGGCGCAAATAGTAAGGAAGAAACCAAATCTGTGATTCTGCGATTAAATTCTTCTGGAAATGGGACACGCATATTTCCAGTCCTCAACCCAGCTTCAACATGACCGAACCTGATGTTGTGATAAAATGCCACCATAGACGATACCAATACAGTCGTTGTATCCCCTTGAGCCAAAATCCAATCCGGGTTTAATTCTTTAATTATATTATCTAAAGAATTAAAAAGAGTTCCTGTTAAAGTACTCAGAGATTGGTTAGGTAACATCAAATCTAAATTAATATCAGGCTGAATATTGAACAGTTTTAATGCGGATTCGCTCATTTCCCGGTGTTGCCCGGTAGCACACACAATGGAATTAAATGATTCGGAATATTGTTCCACTTCCTTTATAACCGGTGCCATTTTGATAATTTCCGGACGAGTCCCTACTATAGTTAGAATGGTATCTATGGTCTTACCTCCAAAATCATCAGTTTGTTTTAGTTTTCAATAGTCCCTAGCGTTGGCTAAATTAGTTCAAGTTGATGAAGTGTTTTCCATAATTGTTGCGGACAAAAACTTTTGGCATTCTTCCCGAATACTAATAGATATTACCCAGGAAAGAACAGCCAGCTAGTTTATTCTAAACTAAATATATGAAAAACAGCAATTACGGGTAAATTAATTGCTCAAATCAAAAGCAGTAGCTATGATGTGCGAATATGAATACAAATTCAAACAAACTTTACATCACGCATGCGGATATAAAATACAGGTACAGTTACCTAAAATAACATGAAATGCTCGAAATTATAGAAAATCATTACACAAATATCCGTACTCCACTTACTGTAGGCAAAACATATTGCAAGACAACGACAAAAACGAGCTCTACTAAACATATCAATTTTTGGGTTAATTATGAAAGAGTCAGCAAATAAAACGTTGCCAAATATAAATAAACCACCATGGAGATGTCGCAAAAGTAAAATATTCATCGTGCTGCCAGCATATAATGAAGAAGGCAATTTGGCATCATTATTGTCAAGAATTGATCAGGCTATGTATGAAGACGATTTGATGTATAAGGTAATCATCGTTGATGATGGTAGCACGGACGAGACTTGTAGCATTGCGAAGAAATTCGCAGAGCATATGCCGATACATATTGATATTCATCAAGTAAATCAAGGACTGGCAGCGGCCATACGTAGTGGTTTGTCAATTGCATCTGAAATAACTGAAGATGATGATATTGTGGTGACGATGGATGCAGATAACAGTCATACTCCCGGGCTCATCAGGAGCATGATACGATATATTAAAGAGGGGAACGATGTTGTCATTGCATCCAGATATCAAAACGGATCGTTTATAAGAGGTGTGTCATTTTTTCGCCAGGTACTAAGTATTGGCGCAAGTATATTAATTAAATTTCTCTTTCCAATTAATGGTGTTAGAGATTATACGTGCGGTTATCGGGCATATAAAGGAAAAATTTTAAAGGACGCAATCAAAGAATATGGCGATTCTTTTATCAGTGAACAAGGCTTTCAATGTATGGTTGATATTCTTTTGAAATTACGCACGATGGATATTATTATACGTGAAGTTCCATTAATTCTCCGATATGATCTAAAGGTAAGTGAAAGTAAGATGGATATTGGTACGACGATAGTGAAAACACTTGCACTTCTAATTAAGAGACGTATTCGGCTAAATTAACATTTTCTAATCTCTATTTCGATAGTTTTCAAATGCCCTCAGAAGAAACTGAAATTGCAAAAACATGGTCGAATTACTGGAAAAGCCATAGTCGCAAAGTAACCGAATGGGATACGCTGTCTCAATCAATATACTCAACACTTTTAATGGAGTGTGACGCGATATCCGAAAAACAATTGATGGAGGCTGGCTGCGGTACTGCACGAATAAACGTGAGGCTGGCAAAAAACGCTAGATCCGTTACATGTCTTGATATTTCTCCAGAAGCTTTAGAAATCGCAAAAGGGATGCTTAAAGATGCCTCAAACGTTCATTTCGAACTCTCATCAATTTTGTCTATAAGTAAAACAAAGAATTATGACATCGTTTGGAATGCAGGGGTTTTGGAACATTTTAATCCAGCCGATCAAGAAAAAGCATTGAACGAGTTTTTAAGTATTTTAAATCCCGATGGAAAAGTTATTATTTTCACCCCTTTTTCCCGATGCGTATTATACAGGTTCGCAAAATTTCTTCTCGAAAAAACCGGTATTTGGCCTTATGGTCGAGAAATCCCGATAAGTAGCCTCGAACCCGTTATTCCGAAGAATGGCGTCCTTAAAAAAGAGTATACTATTTCATTTCTACCTTTAATATTTGATAGCTATAAATGGCTGCCTCCTCTGCGCCTTCCAGGAATCTTGCTTTCAAATTTTATCACGTCTTTTTTCCGCGATGATTGTTTTTTTAATCTGGACAGAATTTGCAGTCGCATCTTTGGAGGTTACCTCTTGGTAAGTGTCATCGAAAAAAGATGAAAATGCACCAGCTAAAATCAGCAACGATAACGTCGCTTATATTATTAATAATATTCTGTTGCGAACTCGTTTTTGTTTATCACCAAATGTTGAATGAAATATCTGAAAATATCGGTGATATACCTTCGTTATACGCTGATTCTTCCCATTATGTTTCTTATTCTGTTGAAATGGCAAATTCTTTAAAGTCTTTTGATTTTAAACGCTACTTAGCTCAATGCAAAGATTTTCATAAGTCGCCTTTATATGTATGCTATCTTTCACTCTATTTTACAGTGTGCTCTCCAAGCATGATTAGCGCGCACACGTCGTCCTTACTATTACTCCCCATATTAATCGTCGCTTTTTGCGGTCTCTTATACGCTGCCACGAGCAACAAGGTTGTGACAATTTTAGGAGGATTTGCAATCATCGGCTGCAAGGTAATTCTAAATAATGCAATGTTGCCCATGCCATTAATATTATCAACAATTGCAGGTTTATTATCACTAATTTGTTCCCACTTTTATTTCAAATATAAAAATCACCTCACGGCCATTATTCTTGGCATGTCACTTGCCTTCTTGTGGCTGGCTAGGCTACATAATTTTTTAATTGTGATTAGTGGCATCGCTTTATTAGCAATTTTAAATTCCTTTAGAGCGAAAATGTATCTTAGGCATGCAGTTCTCATTATACTGCCCTTGATAATTACACTGATTTTTCAAGGAATAAAGGCGACGTTGTATAATAAATTTTTCTATGTTTCCCATTATTTGGATGAAGGTCCTGACCGCTGGACGAGCGATAACCTGCTCTATTATCCCAAAGCAGTATATACCGAGTTTTTTTCCATGAACTCATTATTTTTTACACTCTTTCTAATCTTTATTTATGGTCTGCTTCATTTCAAAAAATCAGAGGAATTGACGTTCAGAATTTCGATAATTATTTCGTTTTTGTTTGGATTGGCAATGCTCACATACCATTCTGTAAACGTACACTACGTGTTTACAATTTGTTATTTAATTATGGTTTTCATCGCACTAACAGGTATAAATCACATCAGTCAACTCCGAAATAATTCCGGACGTTTGTTGACTGGTGTCATTTCTGTTCTATTTATAATTCAACCCATAGTAACTGTAGGGAAAAAAATAAAAATTTTAAGTTTTAAGAAATATGACAAAGCTCTATTAGAATGCTATTCATTTTGTGTGTCTACGGAGGGGCCCAACTATTTTATGGGATCAGCGGGAGGAATTTATTTTCAAAATATAAATCTCATTAAAATTCTGGATAATATCAATAAAAAAAGTAACATTGATTTTTCGCCTCTGGTACAACCGTATAATTATAACACGCTAGCCAATCTTAAAAAAAGCGTCAGGCTTAATGCAGGATATTTGATTAGAATTAAAACGCTGCATGATCAAACCCACAACAATCTTGAACCATACAGCTTTATGAAAAATAAATTGGAAAAAATAAAAACGTCTGTTTACCCTGAACTGAATACCGAAGTTATATTTTATAAAATAATTTAGCCTGCATCATGCAGGTTCGTTTATTACCAAAGACAAAATTGACTGAATTCAATAATACGATATTGATCGAGTGCAGTGGAAACAATGGGAAAATCAATTTATTGATATGTCAGTGATCATACCGAACGCGATTAGGTTTTCAAAGCGGCGTTCGCTATTGAAATTGTCTTTAATAAAGTATATTAGAAGATGTGACTTGCTTGAAAAACATTTCGATTCCCAGACCATTTTACCTTCAAAACTTAATTCGAGTTCACCCCTTATGAATATCATTCAGTCCTTCAGGTTCGTTAAATCTATTTTGCGTAGTGACAATTCCAACAAATTAGATTTGCTTCTGGATATTTCAAAATTGAATTTTCATAGATTATTTTCAAGGCAAAACTCTGGATTTATCAAGCTAAAAAATTTTGATGTTTATTATGGAGATATTGACCTATTAGTACATCTGTACAAAGAAGTTTTTATATCAAATACTTATTCTTTCAATTCAGAGACTGACAATCCAATTATTATTGATGCCGGTGCCAATATTGGAATGGCGACATTATTTTTTAAAAAATTATATCCAAAATCAGTTATAAAATGTTTTGAACCCGATAGCCAAAATTTTTCGTATTTACAAAAAAATGTATCCACGAATAATCTGGAAAATGTCGAACTTTATAATGTCGCCCTGAGTGATCGCAAGGGTACCATGTCCATGTATATTCAAACTGATATCACAGGTGGAGACATTGGCGCCTCAACCCTGGAAGACTTGCGTTATTTCTATCATAAACCCGATAATGTGAAAAAAGTTGACGTTCCCTGCTGCGAACTTAATCCACTGATTTCAGAACGAGTTGAATTATTAAAAATGGATATTGAAGGTGCAGAAAGTGTCGTTTTTGAGAATATACAAGAACGCATTGCTAAGGTTGAAAATATTATAATGGAATATCATTACCTTCAATCTAAAAACTCTCTGGCAAAAATATTGCAGATACTTGAAAATAATAGTTTTTTTTATCGTATTATTGGCATTGATGATTCAACAGAATCTTACACGCTAATCATTAAAGCGCACAAAAAATTTTCTAACTCAATTAAAGGATGATTTAAAAATTAATCTTCATCGGCTAAATATTCTATGAATATACTCATTGACGTATCTCACCTGCAGACCAAAAGAGGAGGAGTATATGCTTATTTGTCAAATCTCCTCCCCATCCTGGAAGATCACGTGAATGAAAGAGGACATCATCTAAAATATCTAAATTTATATTGTCGAAGTGGTTGCGGCAATTTACCTGAAATTCCGAATCTATGTAATCTCATAAATTTCCGTTTTCCGGTCAAGCTGCTAAACTACTCCTGGTTGTATCTGCACTTTCCTGACTTTTCAAAATTTTATTCGGATTTCGATATTGTTCACGGGACACATTTTTCTTTACCAATAATGTCAAACGCAAAAAAAATATTGACGATAGATGATATCACTTACGTTAAACATCCCGAATACTTCGATACGCAGGGTAAAAAACTGAATGATTATAAATATAAAAAATTGTTGCCCTTAAATATCAAACGAGCAGAAATAATAATCGCTATATCCGAATTCACAAAAAGAGATATTATAGATTTTTACAAAGTACCTGAAGAAAAAATAAAAGTGGTCCATCATGGAGTTGCCAAACCGACCCGTTTGACTAAACCTGAACTGGAACAAACACTAAACCAATTTAATCTCCATAGCCATGATTACATTTATTTCCCTGTCGGCACCTACGAGCATCGGAAAAATCTATCAAAACTTATTGACGCCTTTTTAAAAGCGATGGCAGATAAATCCCTTAAACTTGTGATATCAGGTGTGGGGAATCCCACTTATATTGATTCTGAAAACCTAGACAAAAAAATTATTTTTTTAGAATGGAATACCGAAAAGCAAAAAAATGCATTGTTCCAGGGATCTTTGTTTGTCGTTTACCCATCACTTTACGAAGGATTTGGGATTCCTATTATTGAAGCGATGGCGAACGGGAAAGCTGTGCTAACATCAAATAGTACGTCAATGATCGAAATTGCCACGGGATACGCTCATCTAATTAACCCACAGGACCTGAAGAACTTGTGTGATGGTATATCTCTATTGGCTAACAATCGTGATTATCGAATCGATTTAGAAAAAAAAGGATTAAAAAGAGCAGAGGACTTCACCTATAGAAAAATGGCAAGACAATATTTCGAAATCTATAACGACGTTTCAACCGATTAAATAACCAAACTAAGGTTTAAACATTTTATAAAGTTCTGAAGTTTTTTGAGCACACCTCTGCCAAGTATAATTTGCTACATGTTTTAATCCATTCTCTTTGTACGTTAAATATAATTCATCATCATTTATCAATCTTAATAAATTATCAGAAATATCTTTTGGATCATTTGGATCCGGATATAATGCATTTCCACCTGTGGATTCTTTCAATGCAGAAATATTTGAAGCAATGACCGGCGTACCACATTTCATCGCTTCTAATGGTGGTGATGCCCAGCCCTCATATAAAGTAGGAAAGATAAATAATTTGGCCAAATTATAGAAATAAGCCAATTCGATTGTTCCCGGTTGCAGATAATCGACAAATGATACATTTTTTTTGATTTTGAATTCGTCAATTAATGCGTTGTATTTTACACAATGTTCTGTCGTCCTGCCGATAAATACCAAATGCCACTCTTCTTGATATGACCTCCCCAAATAGAAAAAAGCTTTAATAATATTTTCGATATTCTTATTAGGCTCCAGAGCTCCTACATATAAAATAATGTTTTTATCTGGAATTGAGTATTTCGTTAAGATACTCATTCTCATCTCGGAGCTGATATCGTAAATCCTAAATTCAGGACTAATACCCAGAGGTATCGCCGTAATTCGGTCTTCTGAAATATTCCATATGTCCATTACCTCATCTTTATTGGTTTGCGAAACGGTGATAAAATGATCACTATTTTCTACCGTAAAATCAAGCTTTCTCCGGATAAAACTGCGATGCTCTTCATTGGTGTATCCCGGGTTTAAAAGATGAAGAAATCCATGCAACGTTGTTATCACTCGTTTTGCATCATTAGGAATATAACTGAATCCCCCTGGAAAATGGATAACATCGGGTCTCTCACTAATCCAATTTGATAACCTTGGACGACCAGTAAATTTCCAAAGCGGAAAAAGTATTCTGCCAGGTATTTTCGACTTAACTATTCTAAATCGTTGAGCAGCTAACTCTGGAAAATCAGACGATTTGGAATTACATCCAAGATATAATACTGTATAATTTGTGTCATCATTTAATTTTGCTAGTTCTGTTAAAAGATGGTAGTTGTAACGCTGTATGGCACGGATATCGTTAATCGCAGGTGTCCCATCAATGGCGATATGCATAATTGACTCTTTATTTAATATTTTATAATGGACCAAAACAACCAGAATTCAGCGTACTCTCAACATCTACTTAATCTCGGACACGGTGATTTATCAACCAATGCAATTAAAGGTTTCGATGCATGGTATAAAAAGATATTACCAAACGATAAAAATATCTGTATCCTGGACTATGCCTGTGGCTGTGGCGACTTTATTGCATACTTGAAACTGAGGGGATACAATAATGTGCAGGGATGTGATATTAACACTGATTTATTAGATTATGCCTCGCAAAACTATCAGGTAGAAACACATCTGATTTCTACCCTTAATGAATTCTATAAGCAATTTGAAAACAATTTCGACATAATAAATATGAAAGACATTGTCGAACATATTGAAAAAAATAATCTAATAAATGATTTAGTTTTAATACGAAAAATGCTTAAAACTGGGGGCAAGTTAATCGTTTCATGCCCTCAAATGTCCGGTTTTACATCACTTTTTACACTTTATAACGATTTTACTCATGTAGCCCTCTTTACTGAAAGCAGCCTTAAATATGTCCTAAATTCAGCTGGATTCAAAAATGTCGATATCGTTTATCCAGACATACCCTTCACTTTAAAACCGACAACATTATTTTTTAGGTTACTTCAGATAATATGGTTTAAACTAATACAGTTCATATATTTGCTTGAACGTCCTGGTGAGATAATGCCAAGACAAAAAGGCGATCGAATTACAGCAGTGGCCTATAATTGATTGAGCTTTATCAAGTTTAGCAATCATCCCATGCCAATGTTATAATAACATTGATTACTATTGGTATTATTCTTTCAAGCGTTTCGTGAACAGGGGCTTAAAATTTCATCCTCAAATTCCTGCGATATGTGCTATTATTATTGTTCTATACATGATTGAAAAATCATTCCTTTTGCGCTAATTCGGCCTATTTGATTCCAAATTAATACTCAAAATGGAATCAATAAGGAGATTTTTTAATCCGCTACAGGAAAGTTATTTCTAATTCGCCCCAAGAGGAACTGGTAAATCAACGTTAGTAAAAAAGAATTTCCAGATGTGATTTATATCGATTTACTTTTGCCTGAGACACTATATGATGGGTTAATGGAAATAGCGATTATGTGTGGAATTTTGGGATTTAATCACGAGGCATTCAAAAAATAAGGTCGAAGGTACATTAAAGGAATTGGCTCATTTGATCCAACATCAAGGGCCGTATGATCTTGAGAAGTTTGCGGATGATAGAATGGCGATGGCGATGAGACGCCTTGCCATCATTGATTTGAGCAATGGCAACCAGCCTATGTCTACATTTGATGGCAGATTGATTCTGATTTACAATGGCGAGACTTACAATTATCGAAAACTCCGAGAATCCTTAAAATCAAAAAATTATCAATTTGAAACTGATTCTGATACTGAAGTTGTACTTAATATGTTTGCT
>JAJFLO010000552.1 GCA_021772675.1 Verrucomicrobiota bacterium
TTTCGCCATTCAGATCGCCCAAACCTGACATAAATCTGAGCGCGAAATTATCCAAGTTAGTTCTTTGTGAGCCCTTAGGGAATTCTTCCCATGTACATACACTTTGGCGAGAAACTCCAGTGCTATATTTAATGATCTGAAATCGTTCACTATTTCTGCACGCGAACGATATTCATAACTCATTGATTTCACGCAATCCAATAACTATCATCACAAAATTTCATGAACAATCCAGGCTATCTTTGAACCATACGAAAATGGTTCAAAATTAGCCGGAACCCTGATAGCTGAAAAGTAAAACTGTGTTACGATACATCGACACTAATGAAGGAAAAGGATAGAAAATGTCAAATATTGTTTATGGCGTTTCAGGAGAAGGATCAGGACATTCATCTCGATCAAAAGGGATGATATCTCATCTTGAACAATCAGGGCATAACGTGAAAGTGGTTAGTTATGATCGGGGGTATAAAAATTTAAAAGATGATTTTGATGTCTTTGAAATTGAAGGGCTGCATATTGCAGGTTCAGATAATAAAGTTTCAATCGTTAAGACATTCACAGAAAATTTAAAAAAAATATCGATAGGAAACAAGAAATTTCAAGAACTGCGTCATGAAATCTTTAAAAATAATCCCCCTGATTGCGTGATTACTGACTTTGAACCAACAACTGCATATCTTGCAAACCATTATGATTTACCGCTAATCACAGTCGATAACCAGCACCGTATGCGTTATATGGCATACCAATGCCCACCGGGATTGAAAAATGAGCAACTACTCACTGAAAATATTATTCGAGGCATTGTACCTAAACCCGATGTGTCTCTGATAACCACATTTTACTTTGGTCAAGCGAAAAATAAGCGGACATTTTTCTTTCCACCGATTTTGCGTGAAGAGATTGTGTCACAATCACCTAGAGGAGGTGAACATATACTAATATATTTAACGCGAGGATTCGAATCGTTTTTAGACCAAATTAGAACATTCTCACGGGAGCAATTTCACATTTATGGATACGACCAAGAAAAAGTAGAGGGTAATTTACATTTTAAGACATTCAGTAAGGATGGCTTTATAAATGATTTATCCACGTGCAAAGCAGTCATGGCAACTGCTGGGTTTACGCTGATGACTGAAGCATTTTATTTACGAAAACCGTATTTGTCGCTACCAATGAAAGGTCAGTTTGAGCAGGAATTAAACGGATTTTTACTTTCCTTATTGGATTATGGAAAAAATATGAGACACATTCAACGCGATACAATTGCCAGTTTTCTTTATCACATTCCTGATTATAAGAAAAATTTACAGAAGTATAAAGCCGCTGATAATTCAGCTATAAAAATGAAATTGAATGAATTACTTGAGAATAATTGCAAACAGTTAATATTATTTCATCAAAATAGATATCATCTAGCCCATTAACTATTCAAAATCATAGATCTTAATTTTTGCGACTTTACCTTTTATATATTTCTGTAAAAAAGAGTTGTGCAGGGGATGATCTATATAATTATCTAATCCTTTGACAGACGAAAACGTTATCTTGATTGCTAAGTCAAATGAATCATCGACCATTTTTCGTTTACTTTCAAGAGATTTTCCTACAGCAAGTGTTTTTACTGAAGAAATCGCTTTTAGTTTTTGAGTTTCTGTTATTATTTCCTCAATTTCTTCATTGGAAACGGTGTTATTAAACCAGACGAGCACGATATGATTTATTTCATTCATACTGCCAGGCGGTGGCGATATGCAACCGATAATAACACCAGAGATTATTAAAATAATTGAAAGGTTAAATTTTGGCATGATTTCCTGGATTTTTTGACGATATTCAGCATAATTTTGTACTAACCTGGATTCTTCATAAAGTTTTGAGATGAGAGTTATTAGATTGCGTGAAATCAATGAGTTATGAATAACGTTCGCGTGCAGGAATAGTGAATTATTTCGAACCCAAAGATCTTTATAACTCGTTGAAATTATGTGATATAATGACTCATAATAAAAAGTTTATGCATAATCCAGGCTAACTTCAGACTAATTTTTAATTGTAAAAAAGTTGGCGATTCTACTGTCAAGTTCAGATAGATCGAACGGTTTAAGAAGATAATCATCTGCTTTAAATCTTAAAGATTCAATAGCCGATTCTAAATCACCGTAGGCTGTGAATATCATAACCTTAACAGTCGGACGGTGTTCTTTAACTTGTCTCAAAACATGAATCCCATTTGTACCATCCATAATTAGGTCAACAATAACAACATCAATTAGGGATTCTGCTTGCTTAAATTTGGCTAGCGCGTCGTTGCCACTCTGTGATGTTATGACATTATAACCAATCCGACTTAGATGGATTTCTACAACTTTTAGCAATTGATTGTCATCATCCACAAGTAATATGGTTTTGTTACTCATATTTATATTCTCCTGATACATTGGTGAATTAACCATTTATTTGAAGCCAATATAAGCGAACGTTATACCAATTTTTATGATTTTATTTATAACTTACTCATATTTATCTTGTTAGAGATAATATCCTCCGACTTTGTTTAATTGTATATAGCTTTATTATAGTCTTTATGTGTAACTTAATGACTTGTTGTGTATTATTGTGATGCTTTTATTGACTGATTTTTGCCATCTTGCACGGTTATTGATGAAGAATGGAAGCAAAACGATGCCCTCATAATATTATTTTTAGAGCCTCTTGCAAAACTATGCCTGAGACTGATTTTGAGTGCAAAATGTGCAGGTGCGAACATTGCATGTGAATGCGCATAGCCTTGGTGCTATGTGCTTTATATGTAAATTTTGCAGATGTGCGCCTTGCGCCGAAATCTGGCCAGGAAGAGTTTTGCAAGTGGCTCTTTAATAAATTCATTTTTTGATAATGTCACAAAATGCGTTTGTTGTATGGTGATTTTCTCTAAGGGCTCACAAATAAATAACTTGGATTTTTCGCATCTTATCTTCACGTCATCTAGGTCCGATCCAAATGACGAAAAACATTGAAATATTGCAATATTCCTGCTGCTTTTCGCCATTCAGATCGCCCAAACCTGACATAAATCTGAGCGCGAAATTATCCAAGTTATTTATTT
>JAJFLO010000553.1 GCA_021772675.1 Verrucomicrobiota bacterium
ATAAATCTACAATTTTTGACAGCCGAGAAACAACATTGGAAAGGTTTGGATTAATGATATTTTATGTAGTCTAAAATTCGCAATTTCCAAAATCGGGTGGGAATTTTCAGAACTCCCCCAACTTATTGAGATGATACGTGGTTGACGCCTATACTATGACGGAATCGGTAGCTGATGAGATCACGGTGCGCATTGTTTACGAAGGCCGGGCGGCGAAGGTGCTGCTGGACAACAGCAAGCTGGAGGAGATCGAAGATTACTATGCCGAATGTGCGGATGACGGGGCCAGTAACTACGCGATTGAGGAAAGTAAACAAGCCAACCTGCAAATGACTGCGATTCTCGGGGATCCTGACCGCCTGAAGGCCTTGGCGACAGACTTCGTCGACCATTATGAGGCACGAATCGAAGAAGGCGCCACGGTCGCTGGGAAAGCAATGTTTGTCAGTAGCAGCCGTTCGATCGCCTATGGTTTCTACAAGGAAGTTATTGCTCTCCGTCCCAACTGGGCAGAAGTGAAAGTATGTGCCGACGGGGAGGAAGTCACGGAACAAGAGAAGAAACAGATCATGCCCATGGAACACATCAAGATGGTAATGACCCGGGGCAAAGATGATGAACCCGTTTTGTACGATATGCTGGGGACCAAAGAGTACCGAAAAGAATTAGATCGGCAGTTTAAAACCGGCAAATCCAATTTCAAAATCGCTATTGTGGTCGATATGTGGCTCACCGGCTTCGATGTGCCTTTCCTTGACAGCATGTACATCGACAAGCCAGTCAAACGACACAACTTGATTCAGACCATCTCGCGGGTAAACCGAAAGTATCAGCAAAAGGAAAAAGGCCTGGTGGTCGATTACATCGGGATCAAAAAGCAGATGAACCTGGCTCTGGCACATTACTCCAAAACTGATATCGCCAACTTTGAGGAAATTAAGCAATCTATTATGGTGGTCAGAGACCATCTGGACTTGATGCGTGCGATCTTCCACAAATTTGACTCCGCCCCGTATTTCTCCGGTCAGCCCACCCAGCAACTGAACTGTCTCAACATGGCCGCAGAATATGTTCAGATTACCGAAGAGATCGAGAAACGCTTCATGTTCCTGGCCAAACGAATGAAAGCCGCCTATGACATCTGTGTCGGGTGTGATGAATTTACTCAGGACGAGCGTGACCATGTCCATTTCTATATGGCAGTTCGATCCATAGTCTTCAAGCTCACCAAGGGCAACGCCCCCGACCTCGCTAAAATGAACGCCAAAGTACAGCAAATGATTGCCGAGGCACTGAAGAGTGATGGGATCGAAGAAATCTTCAAAATGGGCCAGGGAGATACTACTGAGGTGGATATTTTCGACCCGAACTACATGGCGAAGATTGAGAAAATCAAGCTGCCGAACACAAGAATCAAGCTGCTCCAGCAGTTACTGGCCAAAGCGATCGAAGAGTTCAAGAAGGTCAACAAAATTAAGGGTGTAGACTTTTCCAAACAATTCAAAGCCTTGGTGGATAAATACAATGACCGGAGCGAAAAGGACATCCTCAGGAGCGAAGTGCTGGAAGACTTCACTGACGAGATTATCGACCTGTACCATGCCATAAAAAAGGAGAAAGACTCGTTCGCCGAACTGGGTATTGATTTTGAAGAAAAAGCCTTCTACGACATCCTTAAAGCCCTCACCATTAAGTACGATTTTGAATACCCGGATGACAAACTCCTCGATCTTGCAAAAAAAGTCAAAATCATAGTTGACGATAAAGCCAAATACACGGACTGGAGCCGACGAGACGATATTCAAAGCGGAACTAAAGGTGGACCTCATAATTCTACTCGCGGAACACGACTATCCGCCTATTGATCGGGATGAAGTCTACAAAGAAATATTCGAGCAAGCAGAGAACTTTAAGAAGTATCAAGGCGAGGCAATATGAATAGGGCCGTCTAATTAAATTTTATTCATGCGACGAATCTTAACGGGAGTCAGAAGGCGTCATCGTATAAAAAAAATGAAAGACACCTCTTTTTTAACGATACCTTTTTAGACTCTCAAATGGGTAATCCTTATGGTTGCTACTCCTGTGTAATCGTATAACTCAAATGCTTCCAAGGGAAGTAATAAATATCATCCCTGGAACGACCAATGAAGGTAGGCTAATCATGATATTGTTCCTTGGATCTGGTGTTTCTCTAAAGTCAGGATTACCAAGCGTCTCAGGTATTAAGACTGAATTACTGAAAGCCGAGAGATTTGAAGCGAATTGTGATCCACGATTGTTAGATTTATTTAATATCCTTTTTGACCTCGATACGGATTATTTGCGTAATTCTGCGCCTTTTAAGACAAATAATGGTAAATATGGATTTACAGGTCAAATATTTAGATCCGAAACAACTTATGAAGATTTGTTTTATTTAGCTAAACAAATTGTATTGAATGGTGAAGGTCTAAAAGCTGATATTACAGCAGAATCATTTACAAAACTTTTGCGAAAAAAGAGTAGATCTTTTCTAAAAGGAAGGTCAAAAATCGATCAAATTATAGATTTGCATAAATTGGCCGATGAAGCAGCGGGATTTATTGAAACTGTAGTCTCTGATCTATTGCGTACAGTCGAAGTCGTCGGGCTTGATCTCATCGTAGAACTTGCGAAGTCACCACTAGTTCCTATCTTGAATATTGTTACGCTCAATCACGACACGCTTGTTGAGCAATTACTGGCTGCCAATGGTATAAAGTTCTCTGATGGTTTTGGGGAGTATGATGGAAATGTTAGATGGTTTGAAGATGATTACAGTCATGAAATTAAAGTTCACATTATTAAACTTCATGGATCTATTAATTGGTTTCCTCAAGGAAGTGACAGGATTTTGAAACCGGCAGATTTAGGTACTGTTATCAATGAATGGAAAAATCATAAAGGAGAATTAATTAAGAATGTTAACCCGACACCTTCATTTTTGACAGGTGTGAGCAAGGTTTTCTCATATAGTAGAGGAATCTTTGCTGATCAACATTATTCCTTTCAGAAATTGCTCCGCGATAATAAAGTTATGCTAATGTCAGGATATGGTTGGGGAGATATTCCCATAAATTTTCAATTGCAAAACTGGCTTGCAAGAAAAGATGAAAATCTGCTAATTCTACTACATCAAGATCCTATGGCTCTAGTAAATAATTCACTTGAGCTGAGGCATATTTATAGTAAATATAAAGGTAATGGGAAAATAATACCTATTGAACAGTGGCTTTCCGAAACATCGATTTCTGATATATCAAAGTCACTATGAAGTAAAGATGCTGTTTTGCAAGAGATCAATGATGGTGAATATCCGAATAAGGACCTGATCGTTGATTTTGTAAAAGAGATTCCAATTTTGGAAAGTAACGTGGAATTAGAAAAGATTGTTGAATTTTATTTGGACAACTATGTTATGCAAAAATCATACATTGGTGACGCTGTTCATTTGGCCTATGCTTCTTATTACAATATTGAATATTTGGTTACTTAGAATTGTAATCATTTGGCAAACGCCAATAAGCGTAAACATATACGCGTAATCAATGGCCGATTAGATTTCAAAAATGGAAAACTACGGTAGGTTGTAGGAAAAGTATTGGTTTTTTACTGACGCGAAGCGGCTTACTTGAATTTGAGATCCGCTGCGCTCTTCTCAATTGGATCATGAAGGACGTTACACATACCTTCGCTCCGCTCAGGTATGTGTAATGGCGAGTTGCAAGCTACCAGTTTCCTATATTCGCGTTGCTCACATAGGAAATTGATCATCTAAAACGATATCTGAAGACATCAGGTTCATTAATGCTTTGAAAGTAGGAGAACGGCATGGAAACGAACTGGATTAATTCTGCTGGACAGCAGAACCCAATGTCGTTAAGTTAAGCCATTGTGGAAAAGTCAAGTTGAAAACGCAGTGTTTTCAATGAAATAAATATTCCATAAACAATTGAATACAAGCATATTACGTGCTATATTCAAGCATGATGGATAATAAAAACAATAC
>JAJFLO010000554.1 GCA_021772675.1 Verrucomicrobiota bacterium
ATTGACGACATCATCTCCAAGACTGTCAATAGCTTGATCAAGGCGTTTTTGGCCCTTGGTGGAACTTTGAAAATCAGTGATACTTGGACATTGCATAATAAGCACGTTAATACATCTATATATTTTATTAAAAATATCTAATCCAGGTTGTAATTAATAATTATTATAAGATGTATTATGCAATTAAAAGTATTATTATGCAATGCATTTCGTGAATTTTTCAATAATAGGCATAACTATTTTATAATTAATGAATTATGTCTGCTTTTGTTGGATTTTACTTAAGAAAACTGTACGCACCCCACTGAAACCCCAAAATATTTATGTTTCAAAAGAACAACCTGCTAAACGGGAATTCGAAGATTTTCCGATGCTTTTTGTGGCTAAAATCATTTTTTACCTTAACTTGTGAACAAGAAACTTTGCATTTACTTTGACAGAGTGCCAAGTTAAAGTTATAAAAGCTGAGTTCAAAATGTAATCGTGGGGTCGAAAATTAAAACGTATACATGCTTTGAGCGCAGAAAATATCATTTTTATCAAACTCCCGTTTTCAAATCGTTACCTGACACACCGTCCTATTACCGTTTTTTAATTTGGAGAGAAACGTGATCAATAATGAGAATTTCTCACTTCTGGTGGTCGATGACCATAAAGTGAATCGTGAATTACTAGCACGTGGATTGAAACATCAAGGGTTTAAATCCGTATCTCTTGCCGAAAATGGTGCTGAAGCCATTCAGATGTTGGATAAAGAAAAATTTGATCTTGTTCTTCTTGATATAATGATGCCTGAAGTCGACGGATTTGGAGTACTGGCTTACATGAAAGGCAGCGCAAATTTAAGTCATATTCCCGTAATAATGATTTCTGCGATTGACGATATAAAGAATATTGTTACATGCATCAAAATGGGCGCGGAAGATCATCTGCCCAAACCATTTAATCCTGTGCTGCTTAAAGCCAGGATCAGCGCAAGTTTAGAGAAAAAATTTGCTCGCGATCAAGAAATATTATATAAGCAACAAATAGAGGCTGAGAGGAACAGAGCCGATGAACTATTACACGTAATATTACCTCCGAGCATTGTTGCAGAATTGAAAAGTACGAAATCGGTTAAACCTAGGCGATATGAAAACGTGGGGGTCCTTTTCAGCGATATTGTTGGTTTTACGGAATACTGTAATAATGCAGACCCAGATGCTGTTTTATCAAATCTCGAGGCGATTGTAGAAGGATTCGAGGATTTAATGACAAAGCACGAAATGCAGAAAATCAAGACAATCGGGGATTCTTTTATGGCCACAGCAGGTTTGCTTAACCCATTGGAAAATCCGGCTCTGAATTGTGTCCGATGCGGTTTTGATATGATTGCCACAGCCACCAACTTACCTGCAGGCTGGAGAGTACGGATTGGCATTCATGTTGGACCTGTGATAGGAGGGATTATCGGACATAAATCATACTGTTTTGATATTTGGGGAGACACAGTCAACCTGGCATCAAGAATTGAAAGTAACGGTGTCGATGGTGCGTTGAATGTGAGCCATCGTGTCTGGGATACAGTTCATGATCACTGTTTAGGTCATTCACTAGGATTTATTCCTCTTAAGGGTAAGGGGCAACAAGAAATCTTTCGTATTGAAAAACTGAAGGACAGATAAGATCGGCGATGGTCAATAGGTCGGAGCGCTTGGGCGTCCATCAAAACGTAACTGATCCTTATCAAGTAGACGAATAACATTACTGCTTTTAAGCGGTGGGTAATCTCGAAGAATTTGATCGATACGCATGCACAGTTTTTCATTCATGACTCGATGAGTGCCTGTGTCTGCCCGAGGAGGATTGATCAAAGCATCAATACCTGCCTTCCGATAATCATAGTACCAATCTTCGATAGCTCTGGAAGTAAATTGACGCAGTCGGTCATTGGGTAAAGTCCAAATTTTTGCAGACTGCTCCAACGCGGTTTGTTTACGATTCCTGATCCTGTATTTATCCCAAAAGCAGGCCGGCCTTGAGTTGCTCTTAAGCAGAAAAGAGAAAAAGCCCGGTTGCGTCAGAAAGCCTATCGACAGCGAATTAAATCCTTGATTGAAAAGGTAAGGGTGTAATCCAGGGATTAATAGGCTTTTGATGAAGCATTAATTTGATCATCGTTACTAAGAAAAGAAAAATCGTACGTCAGAGAAAACCCGCAGAGTTATGGGGCTGGTACAATGCCTGATCCCATCCGCACCCTACTCGTGCATTTTTCCAGGGAAGAAGAGCATCGAATGGCGATATATCCTTTGATCCGTTATTATATTTGAACGTGATTTTGGGAAATATAATTTTCATGACTTTTTTTAGATTTTGATAGTATACTACTTAATTGGGTTATTTCTTAGAATTGGCATATCGTGGGCATTTAAGCCATTCTATGCCCCAAATACCTATTGGTGATTTTTACCGAATTTTAAGAAAAATATACTACAGGAGTCAAGTCGATGAAGGCTCATATATTAATGCATAATTATGGTATTATCGTATCATCTCAATAAGTTGGGGGAGTTCTGAAAATTCCCACCCGATTTTGGAAATTGCGAATTTTAGACTACATAAAATATCATTAATCCAAACCTTTCCAATGTTGTTTCTCGGCTGTCAAAAATTGTAGATTTAT
>JAJFLO010000555.1 GCA_021772675.1 Verrucomicrobiota bacterium
ATTGCCATTCACACGCGGTCACCGGGGGGGGGGCACAATATGTCTGCAAACGCCATCGCCAATGGTCTGGAAAGGCACAAGGGCATTGAATATACCATTATTAATCTTGGTGATAAAATGAGTTTTGTGAAGGAGCTGGAAGGATTATGGAATTATCTTTCACGCCATAATATGGCTGGATTGAATGAATACATAAACATAACTCAATCTTCAGACAACAATCACAATCTCATCCAATTTCGACGTATTTTAACACATGTTGCAAATCAAATAGTGAATGACTTTCAACCTGATGTCGTTGTTTCTGTATGTCCACTGGGATCGCAATTGCTTGGTTATATTAAGAAAAGTCAATTACCACGTATTAAGCGGACTGGGAATGACACCCAAAGTAACAGACCGTCGCGACACGATTGTCGGGGAATTATACCCACTGGTGGGATTGAAACCGTAACGTATGTATCAGACTGGTTTGGTGGGGTATTCAAGGAGTGGAGTGACAATGGCGCTGACTGGATATACAGCCCATCGAAAGAAGCAACGAAATCTCTTATTGCCTATTCTACTGACAGCACACCGGATTTTCCGAGGAAAATTACAACAGGCTCACTTATTCTTCGACAAGAATTCAATGAGTCAATAGAAGTTGCTTCTCGAAAGCAATTTAGAGCTGAGCGAGGTATTTCTTCGAAAGAAAAGGTTTTGCTTTTCAATTCATATGGAGATGCGGAATCAATAAATCTTTTACAAGATTTTAGCAAAGATCAGGAGGGGTTTACGGTCATTGTTTTGTGCTATAACGAACCAAAGGTTCTGGATGAAGTGGTACGTTTGCAATCGAACTTTAGCGGTAAGCTTATTGGCAAGCTTTGGTTAGACGATATTGATAAGTGGCTGCTTTGCGCAGATGTCATCTTTACAAAACCCGGCCCCGGGATTTGTGCGGAATCGATAATGACGAACACCGTATTACTCCTGAATACCGTAAACGGTGTGATGCCTCAGGAAGTTGGCGTTTATGAAAAATTAATTAACGGGCATTTGGGATATGGCATAACATCAAAAGCCGATTTTGATAATGCCTTAAAAAACTGGATAAGTAACACCCCAAAATTTAAACAGATCGCTCTTGCAACCAAAAGGAAAAAAATAGCTGATGGCTGTGATGATTTTTGCAAACGGCTTTTGTAAAACTTCATCATTTTTAAGGCTGAGATTGATTGCCAGAAACAATGTCGGAGGGGGCAATTATAGGTGAATGTTTTCTGAGCATTAAATTTGGGAAAAGTTATTAAGATTTCGTGTAGTCATTGGTTGGATGTCGTTCTTTTGGAGGGTCGCTGTCCTCAGTGACCGAGAATACGCAAAGCAACCAGTCACTGAGGACAGTGACCCTCCAAAATATTTCGTTTGCCCATAGTTGCTGTGTAGAAGGGAGCTCCTGCTCGCGATCCGCTCAGAATATCGCCAGCTGGAGCTGCCTCCCACATTGTGGGCAATTGGAGTTTTTTTCATTATTTTTAGAGACCATACACGAAAACGTAGGTCGCTCATAAGGAGCTGAATAGGAAGCTACAACGGCAGAAATATCTCAAAAGAAAGTTACATTATAAAAACAATCAATATCATCGCGACAGCAAATTTACTCTGGCGAAACGGCACCGTGACGCTTGCGCTTCTTCGAGCTTATTACTTGGCTAAACGAGGATTTGATGTCGTACTATAGATTCCCTGGATACTGTTGCAGATTAAGCCCTCTCTTTGAGGACATAGTATATTCGATTCCTTCGAAGCACAAAAAGAGTGTATTCGTTCCATATTACGGATTAAAAACTCAATTGTTGTGTGCCGTATGAGCCACCTGGGCCAACCGCAGTCCGTTGCTGGTCCATGCGATAACAGCTGCGATCCCCATTAGCGGTGCAAGTACAAGCCATGGTAATGGTCTCCATACACCGTAGGTTGCACCTGCACATATCGGAGCCATGATTTGAGCGATACAGCTAATGAATTGCACTCTCCCAGCGACTTGTCCCTGCTCCTCCGGCTCCACCGCAAGCGAGGCACTACTTGTCCAGGCAGTGATGCAAAGACCAATCATTACACCCCCGAAAAATGTAAGACTTAAGAGTATTTTGGCCGACGAAATCGTGGCCAGAATAATACAACCAAGAAAACATATGGTAGGGCCTGCTACAAGTAAAGGACGCGGTCCTACTGTCCATATCGATAGGAAAACCTGAGTAGCAATTACACCGAAACCACCGAAAATGAGCGCAAGTCCGGCTAGTGGCCCTGACGTCTGCAACCCTTGTTGAGTGAAGTCTGCAAACATAAAACCGAGCAATAATTCAGCTGACCCTATTCCAAAATTCACGACCCAAACCACTGCCAGGATGCCATTTAATCTTTTATCCCAACGAGGAAGCTTTGGCGTTTCTATAAGTTTCTTTTTATGTTCCGCAGGTAACCAGATTAAGCAAGGACATCCAAGCCATGGTAATAGCAGAATGGCAAATAGCATTGGTTTTATACCTGCCCCAGACGCCAAAGCCGCGACTCCCGGTCCGGCAAGGAATCCTATGCCAACGGCGGCACTTAGAAATGCCATGACTGAGCTTCGTTGTGCAGGAGTAGATATATCCGCAGCTAACGCAAAGCTGGCAACAACCGTCATAGCACCCGCGATACCAAGCAACCCGCGAGAGAAAATCAATATAAACACAGAAATTGTCGGGGAACATTTTTGTTCAAGCGCAAAATAAAGCGCCATTGAAAAAAGAGCCTGTGATACACAAGCAAGCAATACACCTCCACGAATAAAATGCCTTCGCCCAAATCGGTCAGATAATCGTCCTACTAATGGACTGGCAATCATCCAAAAAAGAGCTCCGATAGCGGTAATGGCACCAGCTAACACTTCACTATAGCCTAACTTTCTGGAAAGACCTCCCCAGAGCGGGCTAACGACAAGCATTCCAGCATGTAAGGCAAATACAGGGAATGCAATGCTTAATAAGCGCGATCTAAGGGCGGCGATGGATATGTTCACAGGTAGCCTTCAATAATTGCAGGTACATAATGAGTGTTGTTATTTGGCATTTATATTGCAATTTTAAAAAAATCATACGGATTTGATATCTAAATTAGTGGTCAGCAAAAATTAAGATGCTTTATTCTAATTAATTGTAAATCATAAAATATTTTTTTGCTTGATAGTTTTGTTTTTGGCTATTAAATCAATTTCGGTTATCTGTTGCAGTGGAGAAATGGTAACAGTCGGTATCGTTTAAATCTATTAACTACAGATATTTAATTTTATAAAATGAGTTTTACTATCTGCTATATGAGTTTTTTAAAACCGCAAATTTTGACTATTTTTATGATGCCTACCTCTGACCAAGGTCAATGTTCTTGTTTAAAAAGGAAGTTGAGGGATTGTAGTACATAAGAGGCAAAATTATTGAGAGATTGGTTTTGAAAAAATCACTAAAGAGGACGTAACATAATAAAAACAATCAATATTATTACAACGGCGGCTTTACCTTGGCGAACCGGCACAGCGACACTTGCTCTTCTTCGAGCTTACTATCTCGCAAAACGAAAAATTGATGTCGTACTATATATTCCCTGGATACCCCCTGCCGATCAAGCCCTGCTCTTTGAGGAAAATATGATATTCAATTCCTCCGAAGCGCAAGAAAAGTGTGTAAGGTCTTATTTACCGAATCCGGATTGTGCTTCACTTCGAATTGAATTTTACCCGGCAACTTATGTGGAATGGCTGGGGGGAATTCTTCCGACGTGTTCTTTACCCGGAAAAGTGCGTGTATGTGACTGGCTGATTTTGGAAGAACCGGAACATCTAAATTGGATTCGACCCTGGAATCGTTTCCATAAGCGTGCTTCGAGAGTTACGGGAATTTTAATGACGAATTATTATTTCTATGCAAAGCACACGGTTCCCAATATGCCTTTCCTAAGTTGGTTATTCGATCGTTACAACCGCTGGCTGACTCGACATCACTGCGATGATATTATTCGTACCAGTAGCGTCTATCCGGATTTTCCAAATTCCCAACAGTTTTACGTAAATGGAATTCATCCGTCCTTCCTTGAAACACCTCTTGCAAATCTGAATTCTAATAAGATTTATTTCATGGGAAAAATAATATGGGAAAAAGGATTTCACGAGCTGATTGATCTTCTGTCCAGCTCCAAGATTCATGAGATGGATATCTTTGGACCCGATGGTGATCGGGACGCAATTGAGACTTATGCCAAGAGCAAAGGAATTCGGTTTCACTATAAGGGGCAGGCAGCCAATCCAGCGATTGACTTAAGGGAGTATAAAATTTTTATCAATACATCTCGAAGTGAGGCAATCTGCACCACGACCGCTGAAGCATTGGGCCAGGGGCGCTTCGTTATTATCCCCGATAACATAGCTAATGATTGGTTTTTTAAATTTCAGAATTGTTTGGTTTACTCCTCTCCTCAGGAATTCAATCACCACTTAAAATATGCGCTGGGGCATTCGCCTGTTGAAGATTCGGACATCAAGAAACTGACTTGGGAGGCGGCTACCGATAGGCTACTTCAATTTTACGATCAGAGAATCAGGACTTGACTAGTACCAAATGGAAATAGATAAAATCACCTCGCTCAAAATTCTGATACATTAGAGTCCCCTTAGCTCCTACAAATGTTTGCGCAAATGGTAGAATAATGGTTGGAGCATACTTCTTTATTAAGGCCACTCTATTTTCACTATCAAGACTTAAGGCGTTTAATATATTTGGCGTTATATCGACATCCAAGTCGACTTTTAGGTTCAGTTCCTCAAATACTTTGAGTAGTGACTCCTTATCTTCCTTAGGTCTAAAATCACAGAAAATAAAATGCCCGGAAGGCTTTAAGACCCTCGATACTTCTGAGATAAAGACCGTGAAATCGGGATAACAATGAGAAGACTCTACATTTAAAACAACATCAGCTGAACAATTCTCAAGAGGAAGATTTTCAGCATCACCTTTTTTGAAGGTAAGATTTGGAATCCCATGATGCGTCTTTTGGCAAAATTCAATGGCCTTTTGGGAGAGATCAATTCCTAAATAAGAAGAAATAGGATAATTTTGAGAAATAAAACTGGCGCCACCACCACGTCCGGATCCCACTTCAATAATGTTTTTATCCCTTAATCCTGGAGCAAAACTTTCACAGAGATAAAAGTAAAGCCGGGCCATCATTTCGTTATCTTCTGTGAAATGTGACACCTTAGTCTTAAAAGAAGCCGCCAACCTTTCTTGTTCCGTGTTTTCGCCTAATTCATAATAACCATAATTTAAAAAAACTAAATCCTTTCCTTTTCCAAAGTCCTTTGAGATCCAGTTATAAAATTTTTCCCAATAAAACCGTTTCAAAAAAGGATAAGACAAAGCTTTTTCAAACATTGTGAGAAAAATATGCCAACAAAAGGATTTTATTTTAACCAAAATGAGGCTCCGCTTAGATCGTTGTTTTTTCCTGGGCTTAGTACCGTCGAAGACAAGGCTATATCAACCTGAATATTCATTCTACTCCCAAAATATTTCATTTTTAAACCAAAGATAGAAGGTTGCACTTTTGATTTCACTATTCTTTTAAATCACCTGTTTGGATCATTATAAAGATATGGAATATGAATTCAAAGCTAAAGGTTCAAGAATGTCTAGAAAAATAGATCATCTGACTATAAAATACTAATTTACTTTTAGCTGACCATATTTTCTTATATCGCCTGTTTATTTGAACTTGAATTTGATACATCTAACTGTGATATGATCGAGTCAGAGACGGTGAGTTCTTTTCATCAATTAGATTTTCAATGCTTATCTCAATTTTTTCACATTTTCCTTGAAAACTCCATTGAGCTACTTACGTTACCAAAATTCAATAAAATAAATTGCTTATCATTCATCCCCCAAATTAACCGAATAGGTCAGGGGCCTTGCGGCTCCCTTCCCCTCTAAGAACCGTACGTGAGACTTTCACCTCATACGGCTTGAGCGTTTATTAAGGCTTGCCCCTGTGGGGTAACCCGGTTATTGTTGTGTCCTCAAATTTCCAGAGCGGTAGGCCCGAGCAGAAAGTGCACCAAGTTCCTTCTTCGACCGCTTGTGACGGCGATCGTAGTAGTAGCCAGCATACTTTTGCAGATACGGGTTTGCGTCCGCCTTAATCTTAACATAACGTGTACGTTTCAGATCGGCAAGGCGGATGACAGAATCGACTTTATCCGCGCTTTTGGTTTTGCGTTTTACCGCAAAGCGGTAGTCGCGACCTCCCGCCTGCCAATAGCGAGGGATTAGCCATTTCTTCGATTTGTTCGGGTGTCGCTTGCGCAACATCCGCCACAGTTGTTCGATTATATAGCTATCGACTTTGCCGAATGCTCTGGATGATACCACGAAACGGTGGTAGTTGCCCCAGCCACGAAGCGTGTCGTTCAGCTTCTTGATCATGACGGCCATAGGGGCACTGACGTGGCGATGTATCATCTCACCGAGCTTGTTAATTATGCTCAGAACTGCTGTTTGCGAGGGTATAATGTGCAATACATTTCCCTGCTTTCGGAAGCTCTGGCCTAAGAAAGTGAAGCCCTGCGTAATGTGTGTGATAACTGTCTTTTCTTCGGACAGTTTTAGGCCGCGTGTCGCCAGAAACGTTTCGATTGCCGGTTTGACATGTTCATCGAGCAGCCGTTTGGATTTGGCCGTCACGATAAAGTCGTCAGCGTAGCGTACGAAGTTTACCCGAGAGTTCCGGGGTGGTACCACCGAGTGAATGGCTTGGGCCATTCCATCCAACGCCATATTTGACAGTGTCGGACTAATGATTCCACCTTGCGGAGTACCCTTGCGACTCGGATATAATTGACCTTCTTCTATATAACCGGCCTTAAGCCATTTGCTCAGCACCTGTTTATCCATCGGAATATGATCAAACATCCATTGATGGCTGAAGTTGTCAAAACATCCTTTAATGTCGCCTTCAAGTATCCATGTTGCTGAATTCGGTTTAGACAAGGCGTCGAAACCCGCGGCAATAGCGTCATGACAACTGCGGCCTTCTCGAAAACCGTAGGAATTACGGTCTGCAGTGGTTTCAGCTATCGGCGCTAGTGCCAGCTTGTGCAATGCCTGCATCGCACGATCCAGCATGGTTGGGACAGTTATCTCTAACTGCACTGTCCACTAACAAGTCTCTGGAATGGGCGAAAATTACCCATCCATACCATCCACGTCATGACCACCAATTTCAAGTTTTGCGACATCGCAAGGTATCGGGAGTTGAAATGGTAAGCCTCAACTTAGGCCCAGGCGAAGGGACAATGTCTGTACCACGCGAGTGGACTGATTTGGAACCACCAGCACTTGCTCCGCCCGAAGGCGAAGGTTGCATTCTTGACTGCGAAAGCCTTATTCGCTTACGCCGTTTCATTGATGACTTTATCAAGTCAAAAAAAAATTTCCAGAAGGAGCTTGATTAATCATGTTGTATAACTTATTGTCAGATCAGTTTTATAACTATTCAGACATTTCCTATGAAAACGGTATTACTCAGAGACAAAACACCAATCGCATTGCGACGAAGAAAAGCGCAGTTGATCACAAATTTTCCGGAACTCGACGGCGTTCTGCGCGGATCGCTAATAGAACGGTTTTTGCGATGCGGCAAGCCGAATTGCAAATGTGCCAAGGGCCGTGGACACGGACCGAAACGTTATCTATCGATAAGTCATCCCAAAAGCCGGCCAGAGATGTTTTACGTGTCCAACGACTGCTGCGAAAAGGTCCGGAAATCATTGGCCCAATTTGTAGCGGTACGCGAAACTTTGGAAGAGATCAGCACCATCAATGCCGAACTAATCCGTCGGCGCGAGGAGTTATGAATGATCACATCAGCCTTTTCTATCGATATTGGTCGTATTGCTCTACATCTGGCCAATATCTTGCAATTGGAATTGAACAGCAATCTATGCCCGGAGGAAATCAACAATGATGATGATGGAGAGAGTCACCACCAGTCACACCCAACGAAATGCATTGATTTACATTCGACAGTCAACGGCCAATCAACTGCGGTTTCACCAGGAAAGCACCGAACGGCAGTACAAATTCCACGAAAGAGCGCTACAACTCGGATGGTCAACCGACAAGATCGAGATACTCGACAAAGATCTGGGGATTTCGGGGAAAGAGATGACGAACCGGCCCGACTTCAGGAAATTGGTAGCGGATGTATCGATGGGGAAGGTCGGGGCTGTTTTTGCCTTAGAAGCCTCCCGTCTGTCCCGCTCCTGCGCCGATTGGCATCGACTCTTGGAGCTTTGTGCCTTGACTGCTTCCTTGATAGTGGATGAAGACGGTGTCTATGATCCAAGCAATTTCAACGATCAACTCCTATTAGGGCTGAAAGGAACGATATCCCAGGCTGAGCTGCATTCCATGCGTGCACGCTTGTGGGGCGGAAAGTTGAACAAGGCGAAAAAAGGTGAGTTGCGTTTTCCACTTCCAGTTGGGTTAACTTAGGCGATTGCAAGAAAATAACATACCCACTCATGGCTTAATCGTGACATGCCATTTAGGCAGTTCAGTCGACCTGTAGAAAGACGAGAAAAAGGGTTCCAGTTGCCTTTTTGTCAATTTCACTCCCTTGTTGTATTTT